>JAVLFO010000346.1:0-6977 GCA_046052805.1 Aquabacterium sp.
TGAGGATGGTGCCCCCGTGCACATTGCCGGAGAAGTTGGCCATGTCGGGCGTCATGAGCACGGTCATGCGCAGTTGGTGGCGTTGGGCGTCGAGGTCCATGTGTCGTTCTGCGGCGAGGTCCATGCTGGCGAGGTAGATTCCAAAGATCCGATGGGCAGCAAGTTACATGCCCTGCGTCGCACATTGTGCGTCAGGGCCGCGTGTGGACGGCCACATCCCGCGCCCGTGCATCGAGCTTCACGCGTGGTGGGGGTTGAGCACCTGAACCGGTACCCGCTGCGACAAGGCGCACATCAATTCATAGCCGATGGTGCCGCAGTGTTGCGCCACCTCGTCGATGGGCAGCTCGGTGGGTTGGCCCAAGCGCTCAGGGCCTCGGCCCCACAAAGTGACTTCGCTGCCCATGTTGGCATCGGGCACGGCGCTGAGGTCCACGGTGATCATGTCCATCGACACGCGACCCACGATGGGCACGCGAACGCCGTCGACCAGCATCGGCGTGCCGTCGGGTGCATGACGGGGGTAGCCATCAGCGTAGCCACACGCGACGACCCCAATGCGCATGTCTTGGCTGGCCGTGAAGCGGCTGCCATAGCCCACCGTGTCGCCCGCTTGCAGGTGCTGCACGCCGATCAATTCCGAGCGCAAGGTCATGGCCGGCTGCAGGCCCCAGTGATGCGCGTCGTGCTCGGGGTGGTCGGGCGAGGCGCCGTACAGCATCACCCCTGGGCGGACCCAGTCGCCGCGCACGGCTGGGTCGTGCGCATGGCGCAGGGTGCCAGCGCTGTTGCACAGGCTGCGCTCACCGCTCAGATCGGACGTGTGGGCATTGAACACCTCGACCTGGTGGGCGATGCCACGTGGACCGTCGGCGTCAGAGAAGTGGGTGATCAGTGACACCTCATCGACCTGGTGCAGCGCACTCAAGCGCGCCCAGGCGTTGCGGAAGGCGTGTGGTTTGAAGCCCAGCCGGTTCATGCCTGTGTTCATCTTCAGGAACACGCGGTGAGGCCACTCGGTTTTGTGCTGCGCCAGCCAGTCGATTTGCTGGTCGTTGTGCACCACGTGCCACAGCCCCAAACGCGAGCACCACTCCAGGTCGCGGGCATCGAACACGCCTTCGAGCAGCAAGATGGGGCCGCGCCAGTCGAGCTCGCGCAGCTTTTGCGCCTCGGCGATGTCCAGCAAAGCAAAGCCGTCGGCGGCGCGCAGCCCTTCAAAGACGCGCTTGAGGCCGTGCCCGTAGCCGTTGGCCTTGACCACCGCCCAGACTCGGGCGTCAGGGGCGCACGCGCGGGCGCGGGCCAGGTTGTGGTGGAGGGCGTCGATGTGGATCAGGGCTTCAAGCGGGCGGGGCATGGCGTGATTTTGCCAGCCTCCCACGATGCGCTCGTTTGGCATGGCTTTTGGGCTTGTCATGCCCTTGTTCAGGGGTGTGTGCGGGGATGCGAGGGGTAGCAACCCCCCGCCTTTGCCACGCCCGCGTGCTATAACCGGCGGCCCTTGGTGCGGCCTCGGCTTGGCCGGCCACACCCGGTCAGCAACCTTTGACACCATGGAACCGACCCAGGACCTCGCTCGCGCATGAAAAAAGGCTTTTTCACCATCATGGCGGCGCAGTTCTTCAGCTCGCTGGCGGACAACGCTTTGTTTGTCGCTGCTGTGGAGCTGCTCAAGTCGGACGGCGCCCCCGAGTGGCAGCGCGCGGCACTGGTGCCCATGTTCGCGCTGTTTTATGTGCTGCTGGCCCCTTTCGTGGGCGCCTTCGCTGACGCTTTGCCCAAAGGCAAGGTCATGTTTTTGTCTAACACCATCAAGGTGCTGGGCTGCCTGTTGATGTTGTTTGGCATGCACCCCTTGCTGGCATATGCCGTGGTGGGCTTGGGTGCGGCGGCTTATTCGCCCGCCAAATACGGCATCCTCACCGAATTGCTGCCGCCCTCGCAGCTGGTCAAGGCCAATGGCTGGATCGAGGGTTTGACCATCACCTCGATCATTCTCGGCGTGGTGCTGGGTGGCCAGTTGATGGGACACGTCATCGCGCCACAGTTGCTGGCGCTGGACTTCCCCATGTTGGACACGGGCATTGACACGCCCCCTGAGGCCGCCATCGCGACGTTGGTCACGCTGTATGTGATTGCCTCGCTGTTCAACCTGCGCATTCCACGCACCGACACGCCGCTGCAGACCTTCTCGTCCAGCCCCGTGTTTTTGGTGCGCGACTTCATCGATTGCAACAACCGCCTTTGGCGCGACAAGCTGGGGCAGATCTCCCTGGCCACGACCACCCTGTTCTGGGGCGTTTCGGGCAATTTGCGCTACATCGTGCTTGCGTGGGCGGCCGTGGCCTTGGGCTATGGCACCACCCAGGCCTCCGCGTTGGTGGGGGTGGTGGCCATTGGCACGGCGGTCGGTGCCGTTGTGGCTTCAATGAAGATGAAGCTCGACAAAGCCACCGCGGTGATCCCATTGGGGGTGGCGATGGGTCTGTTGGTGCTGGGCATGAACTTCTTGCGTGACATCGGCCCCACGGTGCCCTTCATGATCTTGCTGGGCGGCCTGGGCGGCTTTTTGGTGGTGCCCATGAACGCCCTGTTGCAGCATCGTGGCCACAGTTTGATGGGATCTGGCCGTTCGATCGCGGTGCAGAACTTCAATGAGCAAGCGTGCATCTTGCTGCTGGGCGGCATGTACAGCGGCCTGACCAAGTCGGGCTTGTCGGCTTACGGTGCGATCACGGCATTTGGTTTGTTTGTGGCGGGCGCCATGTGCCTGATTGGTTTGTGGCACCGCCGCAATCTGGTCACTCACAAAGACGAGGTCATGCGTTTGCTGGACTTGGCTCGCCACGACGGGCACTGACAGCGTCTTACAAGGGCGCAACACAGCTTTACACAAGGCTGTCGGCACGTTGCAGGCGCCGCTCGTTGTGTGTTCATAGGAGACCCCTCATGAACACACAACGCTTTCACACCCTGTCACGTGGCTTGGCCGCTGCGGCCCTCTTGGCAGCATCGGCAGGCGCCTTTGCGGCCGACCGGGTTTACTGGTCTGTGAACGTCAACGCGCCGCTGCAAGGCTTTGGCAATGTGGGCACGACGGTTTCCAACACCCGCCATGGCGTGGTGCTGGGGCAACCCCAGGGCTACTACGCGCCGGCACCGGTGGTCTACACACCGCCTGCGGTCATCGTTCAGCCTCGTCCCGTGTATGCGCCTGCCCCGGTGGCCTATTGCCCGCCGCGCGTGGTCAGCCCGTGGGGCTGGCGCCACCATGGTTGGGCTTGGGGCCATGAGCGCCACGAGCGTGAAGAGCGCATGGCCTGGGGCTACGGCCGTGGCGACGATCGCTACGACCGGGATGATCGCTACGAGCGCGGCGATCGCGGTGATCGCTACGAAGGTGGCGACCGCGATGACCGTCGCGGCGGCCGATACGGTCGTTGAGCAGGCTCAGCGGCGGCGGCTGTTGCTGCCGCCCAAGAGCGACCCCAGCACGCCACGGATGATTTCCCGGCCCACGGTCGAGCCAATGGTGCGCGCCGCTGATTTGGCCACCGTCTCCAAGATGGAGTCCTTGCGGCCGCTGCCGCGCAGCAAGCCGCCAGCGACATCGCCCAGCCAGCCGCCACTGCTGGCGGCGGCGCCGGCGGCAGCATCCACGGTGGCGTCCACTGCGCCACCCTTGACGGCATTGGCCGCCTCGTCCCGCATAGATTGTGTTGGGTTGGTTGCGGCGCTGGGGCTGGGGCTGGGTGCTGCTCGTCCCTTGAGCTTTTCGTAGGCCGATTCACGGTCCACGGTTTGCTCGTACACGCCGGCCACCAGCGAGCCCTCGAGCAGGGCTTTGCGTTGCTCGGGCGCGATCGGGCCAATCTGGCTGCCAGGCGGCAGCACGAACACGCGCTGGGTCACCCCCGGGCGGCCCTTGTCGTCCAGCAGGCTCACCAGGGCTTCGCCGACGGCCAGCTCTGTGATGGCCGTCTCGATGTCGAGCCCGGGGTTGGCACGCATGGTCTCAGCGGCCGCCTTGACGGCCTTTTGATCGCGGGGCGTGAAGGCGCGCAAGGCGTGTTGCACGCGGTTGCCCAGCTGCCCCAGCACGGTGTCGGGCACGTCCAGCGGGTTTTGCGTCACGAAAAACACGCCCACGCCTTTGGACCGCACCAAGCGCACGACCAGCTCGATGCGCTCGATCAGGGCCGATGGCGCGTCTTTGAACAGCAGGTGGGCCTCGTCAAAGAAGAACACCAGCTTGGGCTTGTCGAGGTCGCCCACCTCGGGCAGGGTCTCGAACAGCTCCGAGAGCATCCACAGCAAGAAAGTGGCGTACAAGCGCGGGGCGTTCATCAGCTTGTCGGCTGCCAGGATGTTGACCACGCCTTGTCCGTCGACGGTTTGCATGAAGTCGCTGATGTTGAGCATGGGTTCGCCAAAGAACTGGCTGCCGCCCTGCTCGTCCACCTGCAGCAAGCCGCGTTGGATGGCGCCAATGCTGGCGGCACTCACATTGCCGTACTCGGTGGTGAACTGGCTGGCGTTGTCGCCCACGTGCTGCAGCATGGCGCGCAGGTCTTTGAGGTCGAGCAACAGCAGGCCGTTGTCGTCAGCGATCTTGAACACCAGCTGCAACACGCCTTGCTGGGTGTCGTTCAAGTTGAGCATGCGACCCAGCAGCAGGGGCCCCAGGTCTGACACCGTGGCGCGCACGGGGTGGCCTTGCTGGCCGAACACGTCCCACAAGGTGGTGGGGCAGGCCAGCGGCTGCGGTGTGTCCAGACCTCGCTCGGTCAGGATCGCGGCCAGCTTGCCCGAGACGCTACCGGTTTGCGAGATGCCGGTCAGGTCACCCTTGATGTCGGCCATGAACACCGGCACGCCGGCGCTGGAGAGCGACTCGGCCAGCTTTTGCAGCGTGATGGTCTTGCCTGTGCCGGTCGCTCCGGTGATCAGGCCGTGGCGGTTGGCCAGCGCTGGCAGCAGGTGACATTGGGCGTTGGGCGTTTGGGCAAGCAGGATCGGGTCGGCCATGACAGGGGCTCCGCAGCGGTGAGTGGGCCAAAAAAACACCAAAGCCAGGCAACTGCATCGGTGCTGATCAGGGTCAACCCGGCTCAAAGGTAAAATCGCAGTATCACCCAGCTCTGCAACAGAGCATTTTTCATGCGCGCACCGGATTGCCGTCGGAGCGCGCACTGTCGTTCACACCAGACATTCATCCGGAGCTCTCTGCCATGGCAGGTCATTCCAAGTGGGCCAACATCCAGCATCGCAAGGGTCGTCAAGACGAAAAGCGCGGCAAGGTGTGGACCCGCGTCACCCGCGAAATCATCGTGGCTGCCCGTGCGGGTGGTGCAGATGTCGCCATGAACCCGCGTCTGCGTTTGGCCATTGAAAAGGCCAAGGCGGCCAACATGCCGGCCGACAACATCAAGCGCAACGTCGACAAGGCCACGGGCAACCTCGAAGGTGTGAACTACGAAGAGATCCGCTACGAGGGCTATGGCATCGGTGGCGCGGCGATCATCGTCGACACCATGACCGACAACCGTGTGCGCACGGTCTCCGATGTGCGCCATGTGTTCAGCAAGCACGGCGGCAACCTGGGCACCGAAGGCTCGGTGGCCTTCCAGTTCAAGCACCTGGGCCAGTTCTTGTTTGCGCCTGGCGCCAGCGAAGACAAGCTCATGGAAGTGGCCCTGGAGGCCGGTGCCGACGACGTGATCACCCACGACGATGGCTCTTTGGAGGTGTTGTGCGCCCCGACCGAATTCGAGGCGGTCCAGCAAGCGCTGGAAGCCGCTGCCCTCAAGCCTGAAATGGCCGAAGTCACGATGCGCGCCGACATCCCTGTGGAACTGTCGGGCGACGACGCTGCGCGCATGCAAAAGCTGCTGGACGCCCTTGAAGACCTGGACGACGTGCAAGACGTCTTCCACAACGCTGAATTGAACTGAGGCCCCTTATGAACATCCTCGTCATTGGCTCCGGTGGCCGCGAACATGCCCTGGCCTGGAAGCTGGTCCAGTCGCCCAAATCCCAAAAGGTCTATGTGGCCCCTGGCAACGGTGGCACCGCGCGCGACCCGCGCTTGGTCAATGTGCCCATCACCGATGTGAAGGCGCTGGCCGACTTTGCCGAGCAAAACAAGATCACCCTGACCGTGGTGGGCCCCGAAGCCCCGCTGGCCGCCGGTGTGGTCGACGAGTTCCGTGCCCGTGGTCTTCGCATCTTTGGGCCCACGCAAAAGGCCGCGCAGCTCGAAAGCTCCAAGGCCTTCGCCAAAGACTTCATGAAGCGCCATGGCATCCCCACAGCGTTTTACGAAACCTTCACCGATGCGGCCGCCGCCCACGCCTATGTGGACAAGCATGGCGCGCCCATTGTGATCAAGGCCGACGGCTTGGCGGCCGGCAAGGGCGTGGTCGTGGCCATGAGCTTGCAAGAGGCCCACGAGGCGGTGGATTGGATGCTGCTCGACAACAAGTTGGGCGTGCAGCACAACGCAGGTGGCGCGCGCGTGGTGATCGAAGAGTTCTTGCAAGGCGAAGAAGCCAGCTTCATCGTGCTGGCCGATGGCAAGAACGTGGCCGTGATGGCCACCAGCCAAGACCACAAGCGTTTGCTCGACGGTGACGCTGGCCCCAACACTGGTGGCATGGGCGCTTACTCGCCCGCACCTGTGGTCACGCCCAATGTGTACGCCAAGGCCATGCAAGAGATCATCCAGCCCACGCTGGACGGCATGGCCAAAGACGGCATCCCCTTCACCGGCTTCTTGTACGCCGGCCTGATGATCGATGCCAATGGCAACCCCAAGACGCTGGAGTTCAACTGCCGCATGGGCGACCCTGAAACCCAGCCTATCATGATGCGTCTCAAGAGCGACGCCATCGACCTGTTCATGCACGCCACCGATGGCACGCTGGACCAGGTCGAGCTGCAGTGGGATCGCCGCTTCGCCTTGGGCGTGGTCG
>JAVLFO010000347.1:0-3553 GCA_046052805.1 Aquabacterium sp.
GAGGGTTTCGTCCATGGGCAGCTTGGCTTCCACCATGACCATGGCTGTCATCAGTTTGGTCAAAGACGCAATGGGCAACACGGCGTCAGAGTTCTTGGCAAAGACGACCTCATTGGTGTCTTGGTCCATGATGAGCGCCACGCTGGACTTGAGCTCCAGCGGATCAGACGTGTGGTGCAAGCCGTACAGCTGCCCAAAAGACGAGCCTGAAGCGCCTGACGCAGCCGTCATGTTCGCTGTGCCCGAGGCACTGGGTTTGACCGGCAGGCTGGATGAATTGACCGACACCGGGACCAAGCGCGCTGGCTCGGCAGAAAGCCGGGCCGACTCAACGCCCTTCAGGGTGTTTTGGGCGACAGAGTGTTTGCCGCGCTTAGAGGCATGCTTGACCGCGGCGGACTTGGCAACCTTGGCTTTGGAGGCGGCGACCTTGGCGCTTTTCACCGATTTGGTCGATTTGGCCTTCTGCGAAGCGTGAGCAACCGGCTTGGCATGACCAGGCAAGCTGAGCGTCAGAGACACTGCCAACCCCATCACCAGGGGCAGGCACATTTGCTTGAATTTGGAGACCCACACGGTTACTGCCCTTTCGTCGCCCAAGTGTAATAAAAAAACGCGCAAGATCAAAGACTTACGCGTCTTTTATCAAGCAGCCTGTCGAAACAGGCCACCGTGGCTTGCCTCAGCCTTGGGCAGCCACCCGCTCTGACTTGCTTTGAAGCTTGTTCAGAGCAGAGAGATAGGCCTTGGCTGACGCCACCACGATGTCCGGGTCCGACCCGACTCCATTGACGACGCGACCGCTGTGTTGCAAGCGAACCGTCACCTCACCTTGCGATTCTGTGCTTCCGGAGGTGATCGCATTGACCGAGTACAGCAGGATTTCTGCGCCACTTTTCACGACAGCCTCGATCGCCTTCAAACTGGCATCCACCGGGCCGTTGCCTTCGCTTTGCGATGTGTGCTCAGCGCTGCCGGCAGCAAATACCACGCTGGCGTGCGGACGCTCGCCCATTTCAGAGCGCTGCGACAAAGCGACCAAGCGGAAATGTTCCTGCTCGGTGGTCACGCTGTCGTCGCCGACCAAGGCAATGATGTCTTCGTCAAAGATCTCGCTCTTGCGGTCGGCCAGTTCTTTGAACTTGGCAAAGGCGGCGTTGACTTCAGCTTCGGAGTCAAGATCAATGCCCAGGTCTTGCAAGCGTTGCTTGAAGGCGTTGCGGCCCGAGAGCTTGCCCAACACGATCTTGTTGGCTGCCCAACCCACGTCTTCGGCACGCATGATTTCGTAGGTGTCGCGGGCCTTGAGCACGCCGTCCTGGTGGATGCCAGAGGCGTGCGCGAAGGCGTTGGCGCCGACCACAGCCTTGTTGGGCTGCACGACGAAACCGGTGGTTTGCGAGACCAAGCGCGAGGCCGGCATGATCTGCGTCGTTTCGATCCGGGTGTCCAGGCCGAAGTAGTCGCGGCGTGTGCGCACAGCCATCACGACCTCTTCAAGGGCGCAGTTACCAGCGCGCTCGCCCAAACCGTTGATGGTGCATTCAACCTGACGCGCGCCACCAATCTTGACGCCGGCCAGCGAGTTGGCCACGGCCATGCCGAGGTCGTTGTGGCAGTGCACCGACCAAATCGCCTTGTCTGAGTTGGGCACCTTCTCGCGCAGGGTTTTGATGAAGTTGCCGTACAACTCAGGAATGGCGTAGCCCACCGTGTCAGGGATGTTGATGGTGGTGGCGCCCTCTTTGATCACGGCCTCGCACACGCGGGCGAGATAGTCGATGTCGGATCGGTAGCCGTCTTCGGCCGAGAACTCGACGTCAGATGTGAGGTTGCGAGCAAAACGAACCGATTGGATGGCTTGCTCAAGCACTTGCTCAGGCGACATGCGCAGCTTTTTCTCCATGTGCAAGGCACTGGTGGCGATGAAGGTGTGGATGCGCCAGGAGTTGGCGGCCTTGAGGGCCTCCGCGGCACGCGAAATGTCGCGGTCATTGGCACGGGCCAGAGAGCACACCGTCGAGTCTTTGATGGCTTCGGCGATCGATTTGATGGCTTCGAAATCGCCATTGGACGACGCAGCGAAGCCGGCTTCGATCACGTCCACCTTCAGGCGCTCAAGCTGGCGCGCGATGCGCAGTTTTTCTTCACGCGTCATGGAAGCGCCGGGCGATTGTTCGCCGTCGCGCAAGGTGGTGTCGAAAATGATGAGCTTGTCGGTCATGGTGGTCTCCGTGGGACAGAACGGTCAGTCAAAAGCCTGCTGGGCGCTGAGGGCCGGCGGTGCCTGGCTGGGTGCCTGTCGTGTGCGAAACACTGAAAAGGTCTTTGCCAAACAAAACGGCCCGCAAGATGCGCTTGGCGGGCCGTGATGCAAAGGGTACTGATGTACAGACGTCAGCGATCAACGCGCCCGGGGCTCTCCTAGGCGGTGTAGCAGCGAAGCGTTGAATGTCGTCATGGGTGGAAATATAGCATGCAGCCCTGGGCTGCTTGCTGGGCAAAAGCCCTGAAAAAGCCTATCAGCGGTGTAGGCCTTCTTCATCGGGCTCGTCGGTCGAGGTGGAGATCACACTGACTGGCTTGCCCTTGAAACGCTTCCAGGCGTAGACGCCGTAGCCCGACAGGCCATAAGACACAAAAATGCCGAACAACACGATGGGCGGGTGGATGGTGATCACTGCCATGCCCAGCGCAATGGCCACGATGGCGATGAAGGGCACCGTGCGCCGGAAGTTCACGTCTTTGAAGCTGTAAAACGGCACATTGGTGACCATGGTCAGGCCGGCATACAGGGTGAAGCCGCAGGCCAGCCACACCATGCCGTGCAGGCTTTGCGCGGTCTCGCCCAGGTCGGTGACAACCCAGATCAAGCCCATGACCAAGGCGGCGCCAGCTGGGCTGGGCAGGCCCTGGAAGAAACGCTTGTCGACCACCGCGATGTTGGTGTTGAAGCGCGCCAGGCGCAGTGCGGCGCCCGAGCAATACACGAAAGCAGCGATCCAGCCCAGCTTGCCCATGTCTTTGAGCGCCCATTCGTAGACGATCAAGGCAGGCGCAGCGCCAAAGGACACCATGTCTGACAGGCTGTCCATTTGCTCGCCGAATGCGCTTTGCGTGTTGGTCATGCGAGCGACGCGGCCATCGAGGCTGTCCAGGACCATGGCGCAGAAGATGCCAATGGCCGCCTGCTCAAAGCGACCGTTCATGGCCATCACGATGGCGTAAAAGCCACCGAACAGCGCTGCCAGCGTGAACAGGTTGGGGAGGATGTAGATGCCTTTGCGGCGTGGCCGAGGCGCCTCATGTGCGTCGTCCAAGGCCAGATCGACGGCCTCGCGGTTGGGGGTCGGAGATGGATTGCTCATGCCTTGCTCAGCGTGGCCAAGATGGTGGTGGTCGCCGAGACCTTGTCGCCTGGCGCCACTTTGGGCACGGCGTGGGTCGGCAGGTAAATGTCAACGCGCGAGCCGAAACGGATCAAGCCGTATCGCTGGCCGCGCGTCAGGGTGTCGCCAGGTTTGACAAAACACAGGATGCGGCGCGCCATCAG
>JAVLFO010000348.1:0-1821 GCA_046052805.1 Aquabacterium sp.
CGCGTGGTCTCCACCGTCATCGCCTCGGGGCGGAAGACATCGCCGTACAGCACCGGCGGCTTCACGCAGCGCGAGCCATAGCTTTGCACCCAGCCGTTGTCGGTGAAGGCATAGCCCCAGAGCTGCTCGCCAAAGTACTCGACCATGTCGTTGCGCTCGGCCTCGCCATGCACCAGCACGTCCAAGCCCAGCGCCTCTTGCTTGCGCACGGCCAACTCAATCTCGGCCCGAATGCGCTGCAGGTAGTCCAGCGCCGTGAGTTCACCGCGCTTGTAGGCCGCGCGCGTTTGCCGGATGTGCGCCGTTTGCGGGAAAGACCCAATCGTGGTGGTGGGCAGTGGCGGCAGCTGCAGCGCCTCACGCTGCACGGCGGCGCGCTGCACAAAGGGGCTGTGGCGTTGGGCCATCTCAGGGCTCAGGCGGGCCAGGCGTTTTTGCACCAAGACCTGGGTGACGCGGCCCGAGTTGCGGCGCGAACACACGGCTTCGTCGCAAGCCTTCAGGTTGGATGCCACCGAGGCCTCGCCCTCGTGCACCGCGCGCGACAAGATGCTGATCTCGTCGAGCTTTTCGCGGGCAAAGGCCAGCCAGGACTTGATCTCGGCGTCGAGCTTGACCTCGGGCTGCAAGGACACCGGCACGTGCTGCAAGGAGCACGAGGGTGCGATCCACAAGCGGTCTTGCAGGTCAGACTGCAGCGTTTGCAGCAGCGGCAACTGCTTGCGCAGATCGGTGCGCCAGATGTTGCGGCCATCCACCACACCCACAGACAACACCGCGTGGTCAGGCAAGGCGGCGCGCCATGCGGGCAGCTGCTCTGGGGCGCGCACCAGGTCGATGTGGAAGCCCTGAACCGGCAACTGCGTGGCAAGCACCGCGTGGTCGGCCGCGGTGTCAAAGTAGGTGGCCAAGAGCAGCTTCAGGGCCGGCGTGGTCAACTCATCGTAGGCGGGCTGGTAAGCCGCCAGCCACGCGGCGGGCAGGTCCAGACACAGGGCCGGCTCGTCGATTTGCACCCAGCTCACACCGCGCTCGGCAAAGCCTTGCAAGATGCGTTGATAGGCCTTCACCAGCTTGGGCAACAAAGTGAGCTTGTCAAAGTCGGCATGCTCGCCATGGCACTTGGCCAGCCACAAATAGGTGATGGGGCCCAAGACCACCGGCTTGGGCACGTGGCCCTGCGCGATGGCCTCGTCCACCTCGTCAAACAGCCAGCTCACGCCGCCATCAAAGCGGGTGTGCGGGCTCAACTCGGGCACGAGGTAGTGGTAGTTGGTGTCGAACCACTTGGTCATCTCCATCGCGGGCTGCGCGGCGTTGCCACGGGCCAGCTCGAAGTACTGGCTCAGGCTGAGGCTGCGCGCGTCAAAGCCAAAACGCTCGGGCAAGGCACCCAAGGTGGCGCTCAGGCTCAGGGTCTGGTCGTACCAAGCGAAGTCGCCCACGCTGACGAAGCTCAAGCCGGCTTCGCGCTGCCATTGCCAATGCTGACTGCGCAAAGTGGCGCCCACCTCGCGCAGCTGCGCTTCGGTGCGCTCGCCGCGCCAGAAGCCTTCCAGGGCGAACTTGAGTTCGCGTTGCGCGCCCATGCGCGGGAATCCGAGGATGTGTGAGTGAGCCATGTGCTGCCTGCTTGCCAGTTGAATGCGATGGCAGCAGTGTGGTCACTCACACCACATGAATCAAGCGAGATGTTTTCACGCTCACATGAATTTCATTCATGCAAGACACGCGGCAGGATCAGAAAGGCGAAGGGCCGCTCACGCGCACCAACTCGTCTTTCAAGCGCGCGTTCTCGGCGCTCAGCTCGGCAATGGTTTG
>JAVLFO010000349.1:0-19466 GCA_046052805.1 Aquabacterium sp.
AAGGCAAGGGCCCAGCGATCTTGATGCTCCACGGCTTCAGTGCCGACAAGGACGTGTGGGCCCGCTTTGCGCGTCACTTCACTGGCGCCTATCAGGTCATCATTCCTGATCTGCCAGGGCATGGCGAAACTGGCTTCAAGCCCGAGTGGTCTTACACCGTGCCCAGCCAGGTCGAGCGCTTGGTGAAGCTGTTGGACCAGTTGGGTGTCAACAAGGCCCATGTGATCGGCAACTCGATGGGCGGCTACATCGCGGCACAGATGGCCTTGAGTCACCCTGAGCGTGTGTTGTCTGCTGGGCTGGTGGACCCGGCTGGTTTGCCTCAGCCGCACCCCAGCGAGATGCAGCAGATGCTGGCCCAGGGGGGCAATCCCTTCTTGATCAAGTCGCGAGCAGACTTTGCCAAGTTCTATCCGATGACGATGGCCTCGCCACCGTGGATGCCTGCTCACGTGCTGGACGCGATCGCGGACCAGTACATCGCGCGTCGGTCTGAATTGGCGGTGGTGTTTACGCAGGCACACAGTCCCACCGATCTTCAAACCCGTGTCTCAGAGATCAAGGCACCTACGCTGCTGCTGTGGGGCAAGCAAGACCGCTTGATCGATGTGAGCGCGGTGCCGGTCTGGCAAGCCGCCTTGCCCCAGGCCATGGTGGTGGTGTGGGACGGCATTGGGCACATGCCGATGGTCGAGCGCCCAGGTGATGCAGCGGCCCTGTATGAGCGGCTTTTGACCGCGCAGACGCGCTGAGTTGTGGCGATTTGCGCTGCCTGAAAATAAAAGCAACGCCCATCGCCCCAAGGCCCTATACTGGCTCTACAGACATACACAAGGCCGTTTCTTCAAGGTCTTGCTTTTCTCCCGCCCCTTACCCGCTGCTTCAAAGCAGCTCGCACATGGGGCCGGTCTAGGTAACAACTCTCCGGTTTGGCGTTTCTTGAGTGTCTCTGTCCCTGTTGGTTTGTGCCTTCAGGGTGGTTTTTTTATTCACACTCAACAAGGAACACATCCATGAGTACACAAAACGGCATCGTCAAGTGGTTCGACGACGGTAAGGGCTTTGGCTTCATCACGCCTGAAGATGGCAGCAAAGACCTGTTCGCTCACCACAGCGAAATCAAGAACGGTGGCGGTTTCCGCAGCCTGCAAGAAAACCAACGCGTTGAGTTCGAAGTCAAGCAAGGCCCTAAGGGTCCTCAAGCTGCGAACATCCGCTCGCTGTGATCGCTCGGGGCGCGCAAGCGCTCTGATCTGACCGCACAAAAAAACCGTCGCTTGCGACGGTTTTTTTTCGCTTGTGCACAAGGCGTTTCAGGCCACGCGCCAGGACTTATCCCCTGATCCTGTGGATAACCTTGTTGGCAAGCGGGGGGGAAGTCCCCCGGCCCCTGGGGTGGACCCTGGAGTGCTGCGAAATGAGGCAGTTTTGTGACGCAGTTCACGGCATCAAGCCCAACCCGACTGGGTGAGGTGCCTTCACATAAGTTTACGGTCCGTTCGCGCGGCGGTCATGCACAGCGGGCATCATCCCGGGTCGGTCTGCGAGCAGGCTTTGGTTGTTCGTTATTGCCTTCAGGAAAGCCTGCTCATGAAGCACCTGCCTTTTTTGCTGCCCCGCAGCGTGGTGGCCGCCAGTGGCAACCGCTGGGACTGGGCTTTGCTGCCGCTGGTGCTGGCCGCCCTGATCTTGCTGGCCTACGGTGCAGGGCAAATGGCCCGACCCTACGAGGTGGGCGCTCCGCTGCCCATGACCCTGGACCCCAGCGCGCTGCCTTACTACCTGCTGCGCACCAGCCTGCGCATGTTCATGGCGCTGGCGTGCTCGCTGCTGTTCGCATGTGCCTTCGCGGTGCTGGCGGTCAAATCGCGTGCCGCTGAGAAGGTGCTGGTGCCCTTGCTGGACATCTTGCAGTCCATTCCCATCTTGGGCTTCCTGTCGATCACGGTGACTGGGTTCATTGCCTTGTTCCCCGGCAACCTGTTTGGCGTCGAGTGCGCGGCGATCTTTGCCATCTTCACCTCACAAGCGTGGAACATGGCCTTCAGCCTTTACCAGTCCTTGCGTACGGTGCCAGCCGAGTTGCAAGAGGCCAGTCGCGTGTTTCACCTGTCGGGCTGGCAGCGGTTTTGGCGCCTGGAGATGCCTTTCGCCATGCCGCCCTTGCTGTGGAACATGATGATGTCCATGTCGGGGGGCTGGTTCTTTGTGGTGGCCTCAGAAGCCATTTCGGTATCCAACCAGAACATCAAGCTGCCGGGCATCGGCTCATACATCGCCACCGCCATTGAAGCGCGCGATCTGGGTGCCATTGGCTGGGCCATCGGGGCCATGCTGGTGGGCGTGCTGTTGTACGACCAGCTTTTTTTCAGGCCCTTGCTGGCGTGGGCCGATCGCTTTCGTTTCGAAGAAACGGGCGGCGACACCGCACAGCAATCTTGGTTGCTGACCTGGATCCGCCGCACCGAGCGCATCCAGCGGGTCTCGGGTGTGGCGTCGAACCTGCTCGAGCGATCGTTTGCGGTGTTCAAGCTGCGCTTTGACGGCACCTCGATCCGGGCCAGGCCGCGCGCCTTGTCTGGCCACTGGAGCCGCGTGTGGGATGCCTTCGTGGCCGCCTTGGTGCTGTTCGCCGTTTGGCGTTTGGCCAGCTTCATCCACAGCGAGGTGGGGTGGGCTGAGGTCCTGCATGTCTTTGTGCTGGGCTTTTACACGCTGGTGCGGGTGATGGTGCTGATCGCCTTGGCGGCCGTGGTGTGGGTGCCGGTGGGCGTGTGGATTGGGATGCGTCCGGCCATGGCCTCGCGCGTGCAGGCCGTGGCGCAGTTCCTGGCTGCCTTCCCGGCCAACCTCATGTTCCCGGTGGCGGTGCTGGGCATCGTGCACTTCCACCTCAACCCACACATCTGGTTGTCGCCCTTGATGATTTTGGGCACGCAGTGGTACATCTTGTTCAACGTGGTGGCAGGGGCGGCCGGTGTGCCCACCGAGCTGCGTTTGGCCGCCCAGAACCTGGGCCTGAGCGGTTGGCTCAAATGGCGCCGTTACCTGTTGCCAGCGGTCTTCCCCAGCTTCGTGACCGGGGCCATCACGGCCAGCGGAGGCTCGTGGAACGCCAGCATCGTGTCCGAGTACGTGACCTGGGGCGACACCACCTTGCAGGCCGCAGGCATTGGCAGCTACATCGCCCACATGACCGCCACGGGCGACTTCCCGCGCATCGCGCTGGGCATTGGCGTGATGTGCGTGTTTGTGATGGGCGTGAACCACTTCGTTTGGCGCCGACTGTACCGTCTGGCCGAAGGTCGCATGCATTTTTGAGAGGCCCACAGCCATGACCATGAACACCCCCATCGTTGAACTCAAGCAAGTGGGCAAGGCCTTCAAGCGCCCCGATGGCACCGCGCGTCCGGTGCTGGACCAGGTCGACTTCACCCTGCGCGAGGGTGAGATCGTCGCGCTGCTCGGGCAGTCGGGCTCGGGCAAATCTACGCTGTTGCGCATCATGGCCGGCCTCATTGGCGCCGATGCGGGCGATGTGAGCTACCGAGGGCAACCTTTGTATGGGCCTGCGCGCGGCATCAGCATGGTCTTCCAGTCGTTTGCGCTGTTCCCGTGGCTGACGGTGCAGCAAAACGTGGAGTTGGGCCTCGAGGCGCAAGGCGTGCCCGCCCGAGAGCGTGAGGCCCGTGCCACCCAGACCATCGAGATGATCGGGCTGGCCGGCTTTGAAGGTGCCTTGCCGCGCGAGTTGTCGGGGGGCATGCGCCAGCGCGTGGGCATTGCGCGGGCCCTGGTGGTCAAGCCCGAGGTGCTGTTGATGGACGAGGCCTTTTCGGCGCTGGACGTCTTGACCGGCGAGCGACTGCGTGAAGACATTTTGGCGCTGTGGGGCGGCGGTCAGATGTCCACCAAAGCGATCTTGGTGGTCTCTCACAACATCGAAGAGGCTGTGTTGATGGCCGATCGCGTGCTGATTTTTTCCAGCAACCCAGGGCGTGTGCGCTTTCAGATGCAGATCAGTTTGCCGCGCCCGCGCAACGCCGACAGCCGCGAGGTGCGCGCGCTGATCGACGAGGTCTATGCCCTGATGACGGCCGGTGCCGCACATGCCGAGCGCGCCACCGGCGAGCCACCACGCCTGCACCTGAGCGACAGCCTGCCGCAGGCCGAGGTCAGCCACATGGAGGCGGTGCTGGAGATGCTGCAGGGTGAGCCCTTCCATGGCCGCGCAGACTTGCCCCAATTGGTTGACGAGAGCGATCTGGGCGACGAGGACATGCTGATCGTGGCGCAAGCCTTGTCTTTGCTGGACCTGGCCCGTGTGGAAAACGGCGACCTGACCTTGACCAACCTGGGCCAGCGCTATGTGGACGCTGACAACGCGCAGCGCAAGCTCTTGTTCGGGCGCCAGCTGCTGGCGCGCGTGCCTTTGGTGGCGCACATTCGCCACAGCCTGGAGCAAGAAAGCTCAGGCGCTTTGCCGCAAAAGCCCTTCCTTAAGCTGCTGCGCGACAGCATGGACGTGCAAGAGGCCGACGAGGTGCTCAAGGTCGTGGTCGAGTGGGGCCGCTATGGCGAGGTGTTTGACTTTGACTTCCACACCGGCCTGATCCACCTCAGCGAGGACTGAGGCGGCACGCGGCGGGCTTGGGCTCAGTCGTGCATCCAGGCAGGCTGGTCATCGGGGGGGTGCAGCGTTTCGATCTGCTGGCGCAGCAGGTCGGTTTGCTGTCGCCAATAGCTGCCTGATTCGAACCACGGAAACGCCGCCGGGAAGGCTGGGTCGTGCCATCGGCGGGCCAGCCAGGCGCTGTGGTGGATGATGCGCAGGGTGCGCAGAGGCTCGATCAGCTTGAGCTCTCGCCAGTCGAATTCGCTCACCGATTCGTAGCCGTCCAGCAGGGCGTTGAGCTGTGCAGGGCGGTCTTGTGGGTCGGCGCTCAGCAGCATCCACAGGTCTTGCACGGCGGGGCCCATGCAGGCGTCGTCCAGGTCCACAAAGTGCGGGCCCTCGGGCGTCCACAGCAGGTTGCCAGGGTGACAGTCACCGTGCAGTCGGCGCAAGCGCAGGTCGGGGATGCGCGCAAAGGCCGCATCGCACAGGTCGAGTGCCTGGTCGGCGGCGGCCAGCCAAGCGCTGCTTTGGTCGATGGGGATGGCATCGTGCTCGCGCAGCCAGTGCTGGGCGCTGCGGCCGGTTTCGCTCACGCCCATGCGCAGGCGGTGCTCAAAAGGGCGCTTGGCGCCCACGTCGTGCAGGCGCGCCAGGAAACGGCCCAGCCATTGCATGACCTCGGGGTCTTCGAGCTCGGGCGAGCGGCCGCCTTTGCGCGGGCTGACGGCCACACGGTGACCTTGGTAGTGACCCAAGGTGGCGGGAGCGCCTTGCAAGGTGGCCACGAGGCCCGTGCGGCTGGCCTGCGGGAGCTGCAGCCTCGAGGGCGGCACGGCAGGCACTTCAGCGGCCAGCAACTCGAGTGCGAAGGCGTGCTCTTCCAGGATCTGCGCGTCTGTCCAACGACCGGGGCGATAGAACTTGGCCACCACGAAGGGGCCATCGTTGAGCCCGATCTGAAAAACGCGGTTTTCGTAAGAGTTGAGCTGCAGCAGGCGCCCATCAACGTCTTGCCCGACCGCCTCGAGCGCATCAAGGACGAGGTCAGGCGTGAGGTCAGCGTAAGGGGTGTCGTCGTGCATGCGGCATCTTAGGGCACCTGCATCCCGACGGCCCCCCTCACGGGCACAGGCTCATTCGAGCTGGCCTGCGGCAATCATGGCTTTGATCAATGCAGGGTTGATGTCGTCAAAGCTCAGCATGAGGTTGTCGGCCGCCTCTTTGATGTCGTAGACACTGTTGCCCTCAATGGCCTGCACGAGCTTGAAGTAGGGCTCGTAGGGGCCGGTGTGTTCAGCCAGCACCTGGTAAACGCGTTCGGGCACAGGGATGGTTTTGAGCAGCTCCGAGAAGGGCTGCTGGAACATGCGGTCGAGCAGGGAGAACACGCCGCAGATGAACAGCTCGTTGCGCATGTCTTCGTCACCGCCGATGCGAGCCAGCTCCTCCATCAGCAGGCCGCGACGCACGGCCGCGAACATGACGGGCTTCATGTTCGGGTCTTTGGAGGCGGTGGCCAGCAGCAAGGCCAGCCAGCGCTTGAGGCGTTGGTAGCCCAGGATCATGATGGCGTGCCGGAACGAGCTGATCTCCACCGACAGGCCAAAGGCTGGCGAGTTGATGTAGCGCATCAGCTTGTAGGCCAAGGGTGGGTCGCGCTTGAGCGTGGCCTCGATGTCTTCGATGTCGTCTTGCTTGTGGACCTGGTCAATGAGCATCACGATGACTTGCAGCGCAGGCTGATCGGCAGGCTTTTTGTCGGCCTTGATGACATCGTCGATCGGCCAGCCCAGCACCGCTGCGGCGCCACGGCGAAAGCTCATTTCCATCTCTTCGGTGGTGGTGACGCCGGCTTGCACGTGGCCAATGTGGCGCACGATGCCATCTGGGGCGTTGCCGCTGCCGCCCGTGGTTTGGTCGATGCGCCGGTCGTCTTCCATGTCGACGATGGCGTATTTGAAACTCGACAGCACGGGGCGCGGCAGCTCTTGCAGCGGCCGGCCCTTGAGCAGCAAGGTGCTGCCATTGGCTTGCAGGGTGCAGATGGGGTCGGTGTTTTCGGGGTGGCAGGCCATGAAGGCCGGCACCTCGATGTGGATGTGCGAGCCGGGTTGAGCCACGAGCAGGTCGTGCAGCAGTTGCTCGTGCGTCACGTTCATCCACAGCTGCGAGCCACCCACGGGCCAGGCTTGAGCCAGGGCGTCGAGCAGCGCCTGTGGGTCGTGGCGGGCATTGGGGTTGAGCGGAAAGACCGACAGGCGGGTGGCGATCACGCTGCGGTTGCGGTCAATGACTGGGCTGTAGGCCAGTGCGACTTGACCAAGGATGGGGTGGTCCATGTGGGTTGTCCTGATGTGACCGCGGGTCAGGCGTTGATGTATTGGAAGAGCGAGAGTTTTTGCACGGCGGCGTAGCTTTGCAGTGCGGCTTGGTAGCCGCTTTGCTGGTTTTGGAAGTTGGAGATGGCTTGCGTCATGTCCAGGTCTTCGGCGTTGGACTTTTCGGTTTGGGCCGCCAGCTTGAGGTCGCCGATGCGGCTTTCAATGCCATCCATGCGGTTGAGCGTTTCGCCCACCGCCGAGCGCGACGATTGCACATTGCTCAAGATCGAGTCCAGCTCTGTGATGCCGGTGTTGACGGCCTGTGGCACGGCGCCGCTGCCCTGGTTGATGCCGTTGAGCGTGGCGATGACCTTGTCCAGGCTGCTGAACATGTTGAGGTCGTTGGTTGACTCGCCAATCGAGAACGCGTCGCCATCGGCTGGCACACCAGAGATGGACACCGACATGCCCTTGCCTGGTACGACGATGGCCTTGCCGCCAGCGTAGGTCGTGCCTGTGCTCAAGGGCGCGCCGTCTTCAAGGACGTCGTAGGTGGTGACCCCGCCCGATACATGGAACTGCACCGCATAGCTGGGCGCGGGGCTGCTGGCCGCAGGGTAGGGCAGCTGGCTGGGACTGGTCACGCTGCCCGAGGTGATCCAGGCCGACCCGCTGTTGGGCAAGCCCGTGTTGACGTTGTTGGCTGCAGCGGTGGTGAACACGCCGTTGCCCGTCTTGGCTTTGAGCATGGCTTGCTGGCCATCGACGGTCAGGTTCATGCGCTCGCCGGTCGAGGCCATTTGTTCGCCGCCTTGGCCTTGAAAGACCACGCCACCTGGGGTGTCGACAAAGGGCGGTGTGGCAGAGCCTTGTCCACCAAACACAAAGCCGCCACCCCCATCTGGTCGGTTGGCCACCGACAGCAATTGGTTGCGGATGTTGACCAGCTTGAGCGCCAGGGCTTTGCGCTCGCCATCGGTGTAGCTGCCGTTGCCGGCGGCGACCAGGGTTTCGCGTGCGCTTTGGAGCAGGTCCACCGAGTCGCCCAGGGCGGATTCGGTGATGTTCATGACGTTGCGGCTGGCGTCCAATGAGCGCTTGTCGGCATCACTGCGGGCGATGGAGGCCAGAGCGCGTTCGGCGCGTGCCGCGCCTGTGGGGTCGTCGCTGGCGCTGTTGACGCGCTTGCCCGATGTCAGTTGAGCCTGCGAGGTGCTCAGGTCTTGTTGACGCTGTTGCAGGTTGCCGATGGCCGTGTCATAGCGGTTGGCTGTAGCGATGCGCATGCTCAATCTCCTCAACGTCCGGCGGTTTGCAGCAGCGTGTCGAACATCGACTGCGCCACTTGCATGACCTTGGCCGCTGCTTGGTAGCTTTGCTGGTATTGGATCAGGCGAGCGGCCTCTTCATCGAGGTTGACGCCCGAGGTGCTGCTGAGCGTCTGCTCTGAGTCGGCGGCCAATGACGATGAGATGTTGGCCGAGGTTTGACCGGCCTGCACGATCACGCCCAGGTTGCCGATCATTTGCGAGTAGCTGTCGGTGACGGTGGCAAAGCTGCTTCCATCCAGCGTGGCAAAAGCTTTGTCACGCAGCTTGAGCATGGCCAGCGCATTGCCGTTGTTGCTGCCGGGGTATGTGGTGGTGGCCACGGTCAGCTTGTCACCCGCTTTGGGCACACCGCTGAGGTTCACGTTGAACAAGGGGGTGCTGGGGGTGCTGGCCGCGTCGGTGTCGCTGATGGCCACGCCAGGCTGCCAGGCTCGCGCGGGGCTGACGTCTTTGTAAGGGTTGCCGTTGCTGTCGGTGAACCGGTAGGTGAGCTTGGTGGCGTCGGCGGGGTCTTGCTCAAACACCACGGTGAGGGCGTCGCCTGTGACTGGCAAGGACGTGGATGCATCAGGTGCGGTGCCTGTGGGTACGGCCCGCATCATGGTCACGGAGTCAACGCTCAATGTGCCTTTGTTGGCGGTGTTGACGCTGGCCACCAATGGTGATGCCGCTGCGATGCCTTTGGGCGTGTTGAGCGAAAGCGAGATGCCTTCGGCCGTGCCCGTGTTCAGGAAGATGGCCGTGCCGACCGGGTTTCCGCTGGCGTCAAAGCTGGTTTGCGGCGTGCCGTTGGCGTCCAGCCCCAGCGACTGCTGCTGGTTCACCGCATTGGCAAACGATGCGGTGAAACTGTTGAGCTGTGCGCGGGTGTCGACCAGGTCGCCGTCCTGGAACTGAAGCAAGCCTTTGAGCGCACCACCCGTCATCTGGCTGCCATCCAAGATGCGGCTGCTGCCTTCGGAGGTGAGGGCCACACGGCCCTGGGTGCTGTTGGTCGGGTCGCGCACGACCGCCAGTGTTTGGGCGGTGTTGCCCAGCACGAGCAATTGGCCGCCGCCCATGAACACGCTCATGGTGCCGTCGTCGGCGGGCACGGTGGTGACTTGCACTTGCTTGTTGAGTTGCTTGACCAACTGGTCGCGCTGGTCAAGCAGGTCGTTGGGTGCGTGGCCTGACCCGGTGTACTTGGCGATGCTGTCGTTGATGGCCGCAATCTGCTTGGTCAGGGTGTTGATCTGCCCGACCGAGGTGGTCATGTCCGACACCACCCCGCTTTGAAGGTCATTGAGCTGCAGGCCTGCGTTGTTGGTGCGGCTCACCCATTCTTGGGCACGGGCCAATGCCACTTGGCGCGCCGACATGTCTTGGGGCTGGTTGGCCACATCCACAAAGGCATTGAGGACCTGGCTGGCTGCGTAGCCCAAACCTGATTCGCCTGTGGGCAAGACTTTTTCAAGTTGCTTGAGCTTATCCACTCGGGTGCTGTCGCTCGCCGATGCGGCACCGTTGTTGTTGGCCTCTTTGATGAGGAACTCGTTGGTCACGCGCGAGACGGTGGCGACTTTGACGCCGCGCCCATAAAAGCCCGCGCCGGTGTACAGCCCGGGTTCGGTTGCGAGTTGCACCTCCTGGCGCGAATAGCCAGGCGTGTTGGCGTTGCTGATGTTGTGACTGACCGTGTCAAGCATGGCTTGACTGGCGAACATGGCGCGTGTGCCTAGAGAGAGGATGCCGGTGCCCATCGTGTACTCCGATCAGGCCGTCAGGTGACGGTTCTTTGCAGACGCAAAGCGGTGTTGATCACCTTGGTCAGCTTGTCGGCATAAGCCGGGTCGGTCGCGTAACCGGCTTTTTGCAGGCCTCGGGCAAAGCCCTGAGCGGTGTCTGCCTGAGCGACCGTTTGACTGTAACGCGGGCTGCGGCTGAGCAGCTTGGCGTGGTCCTTGAAAGCATCGGCATACGAGTCATAGGCGCGGAATTTGGCCGTGACTTTGTGCGCAACGCCGCCCATGTACTCGGTGGTCGTCACCTCGGCGACCTTGCCTTTCCAATCGGCGGTGGCTTTGATGCCGAACAGGTTGTGGCTGGGCGTTCCGTCCTTCATCTTGATCTCGTGCTTACCCCAGCCAGACTCCAGTGCCGCCTGGCCCAAGATGTTGGTCGCAGGGATGCCCGTGGCCAGTTCGGCCGCTTGGGCTGCGGCTTGGTGCTTGCGGACAAAGTGCTCAGAGTTGCTCAGGCGCTTGCCGTCGGGCCCCACGGTGCTGTCGGCTTTGGACGTGGCAGCAGGCGCGGTGGCGGGTGTGCCCACGGACAGGTCACCCAAGCCCTTGAGCGGGCTGTCTTTGCCTGTGCTGGGCGCGATGCCCATTTGGCGCTCAAGCTGACGGGTGATCATCTGGCTCAGGCCACCGGGCATGCCGGTCATCTGGTTGGCCAGCTGGGTGTCGAGCATGCTCGAACCCATCTCGGTGGCCGAGTTCTCCATCATCCCGCTGTTCATGGTCGTGGCGCGCATGCTCTTGACCAGCTCTTGCATGAACAGGCCTTCGAGCTGTTTGGCCGTGTCCTGGATGCCCTTGCGAGGGTCTTGTCCGGTGGTGGACTTCAAGCGCTCCAAAGAGCGCATGTCCATGGTCAGGCCGTTGCTTTGGCCGCTGCTGTTCAGGCTCATCAGATCACCTCCAGCTCAGCTTGGAGTGCGCCGGCCGCCTTCATGGCTTGCAGGATGGCCAGCAGGTCCTGCGGGTTGGCGCCCAGGGTGTTGAGCGCCTTGACCACCTCGGTCAGCTTGGTGCCGGCAGGCAGCTGGATCAGCGCGCCGGGGTCTTGGTTGATCTTGATGTCGTTTTTTTCGGTGGACACGGTCTGCCCGTTCGAGAACGCATTGGGCTGGCTGATCACCGGTGTCGAGCTGATGGTCACCGACAGGTTGCCGTGTGCCACCGCGCAAGGACCGATCGTCACGGCCTGGTTGATCACCACCGATCCGGTGCGGGCATTGATCACGATGCGCGCCGATGGGATGGCCTTGTCGACAGACAGATTTTCGAGGTCGGCCATGAAGGCCACGCGCTCGCCGGGCTGCGTGGGCAGCTTGACGTTGATGGTGCGGCCGCTGATGGCCTCGGCGATGCCTGGGCCTTTGGCTTGGTTGATGGCGTTGGCGACAGTGCGGGCGGTGTTGAAATCGTCGGACTGCAGGTCGTATTGCAAGACGCTGCCTTGCAGCCAAGGGGTGGGCACGCTGCGCTCAACCGACGCACCGCCGGGGATGCGGCCCGCGCTGAGCTGGTTGACTTGGACTTTGGCGCCGCCTGCCGAGGCCCCTGCGCCGCTGATGACCAGGTTGCCCTGGGCCATGGCGTAGATTTGCCCGTCGGCACCCTTGAGTGGCGTGGCGATCAAAGTGCCGCCGCGCAGCGACTTGGAGTTGCCCAGTGACGAGACGTTCACGTCCAAGGGTTGACCGGGCTGCGCGAAGGGGGGCAGGGTGGCGGTCACCAGCACCGCGGCCACGTTCTTGACTTGCATGGCCACACCAGCGGGCACGGTGATGCCCATTTGCTGCAGCATGGCGTTGAGGCTTTGTGCCGTGAAGGGTGCCTGGGTGGTTTGGTCACCCGTGCCGTCCAGGCCCACGACGAGCCCGTAGCCCATCAGCTGGTTGCTGCGCACGCCTTGGATGGCAGCGATTTCTTTGAGCCTGACGGCTTTGGCATCCACCGGCCACCACAGGGCTGCCGAGGCGACTGCGAAGGCCAGGGCGATCAGCAGTTTGAGGAGGCGGTCTGCGGTGTTCATGGGCCGAATTCCTTGGGGGTTCGGCCTCATTGTGCGGAGCTTTAGAACGGCGAAATGTTCAAAAAGAAGCGCGCAAGCCAGCCTATTCCTTGGGCTTCTTGCTGTGCGCCTCGGCCCATTTGCTCGATGCGCACATTGGCCACCTGCGTGGAGGCCACGGTGTTGCCTGGCTGGATGCTGTAGGGGTCAACCTGCCCTGAAAAGCGCAGCACATCAACGTTCTTGGCCACACCGATCTGCTTTTCACCCGACACGATCAGGTGCCCGTTGGGCAGCACTTCGACCACGGTGGTGGTGATGGTGCCCGTGAAGTTGTTGGTGCTCACCGAGCTGCCTGTGCCGTCGAACTTGTTGCCCGAGGTGCCAGCGGCACCCAACTTGGCCAATTGGTCCAGACGCAGCAGGGGCACCGCCGTGATCGAGCTGCTGACCGCGCCCTTCTTTTCGATCGAGCTGGTGGTCTCTTGCTTGGCGCTGATGTTTTCGCTGATCACCACGGTGACGATGTCGCCGACCATGCGGGCGCGGTAGGTCTCGTACAGCGGCCGAAAGCCTGCCGGCTGGAAGATCGCGCCGTTGCTGGCGGGTGTGTAGGTGGCGGCAGAGGGGCGAGCCTGTGTGGGCTCGACCACCTCGACGCGCGGACTGGTGGTCACGCACCCGGCCAGCAGGGCAGGAGCCAGCCAGCCAAGTGTGCTCAGGCGGTGAAGACGTCTCATCACATTTGTCCCAGCTTTTGCAGCATCTGGTCAGAGGTCTGGATGGCCTTGGAGTTGAGCTCGTAGGCGCGCTGCGTCTGGATCATGGTCACCAGCTCTTGCACCACGTTCACGTTCGATGTCTCGACAAAGCCTTGCGAGAGCATGCCCATGCCATTGACGGTGGGGGCCGATGTTTGAGGCGCACCCGATGCAGCCGTTTCAGTGAACAGGTTTTGCCCCTTGGGCTCCAGGCCGGCCGGATTGATGAAGGTGGCCAGTTGGATTTGGCCCAGGCTTTGCGGTGCTGTCTGCCCGGGGATGGTCACCGTCACAGTGCCATCGTTGCCCACGGTCAGGCCTGTGGCGTTGCTCGGCACCGTGATGCCAGGCTGGACCAGGTAGCCGTTGTTGGTCACCAGTTGCCCTTGCGCGTCGAGCTGGAACGAGCCATCGCGTGTGTAGGCGGTGGTGCCGTCGGGTTGGGTGATCTGGAAAAAGCCCTTGCCTTGGATGGCGAGGTCCATGTTGTTGGACGTTTGCTGCAAGCTGCCCTGCGTGAACTGGCGCGAGGTGGCCACAGGCCGCACGCCCAGACCCACCTGCAGGCCTGTGGGCAGCTGTGTTTGCTCGGAGCTGTTGGCACCGCTTTGACGCAGGTTTTGGTACATGAGGTCTTCGAACACCGCATGCGACTGCTTGTAGCCGTTGGTCGAGCCGTTGGCCAGGTTTTGAGAGATGTGGTCCAGCTGGATTTGCTGGGCTTCCATCCCGGACTTTGACACCCACAGTGAACGCATCATGGTCGTACTCCTTTGGCCTGAGCGGGGCTCAGCACCGGTCCATCAAATGGCAATGTGGCCGTGTCAGCCACCGTTGGCCGACAGCAGTTGGGCTGCGGCTTTTTCGTTTTGCTCGGCGGTCTGCATCATCTTCATCTGGGTCTCGAACTGCCGAGCGGCCGCGATCATCGACACCATGGTCTCGATCGGGTTGACGTTCGAGCCTTCCAGCGCGCCGTCTTGCACGCGTGCCAGCGGGTCGGCATTGAGGTCAGCGCCATCGCCGGCGCGGAACAGGCCGTCGTCGCCGCGCACCAGCTTGTTTTCTGGTGTGACCAGCTTGAGCTTGCCCACGCCAGTGACACGCCCATTGGCTGAACGTGCGCTGACGGTGCCGTCCGGGGCGATGCTCGGCTCGGTGTTGGGCGGCAGCACGATGGGGCCGCCATCACCCATCACCGGCAAGCCGCTGTGGGTGGTCAGGGCGCCCTCGGCGGTCACGGTGAACGAGCCTGCGCGGGTATAGGCCTCGGTGCCGTCGAGCGCTTGCACGCTCAGCCAGGTGTTGCCTTGTGCGGCCACATCCAGGGCGCGCCCCGTGAAAGTGATCGGGCCTGCCGTGTCGTTGTAGCCCACAGTGGTTTCCAGGGCGTAAACGCGCGTGCTGGCGCCATCGCCCCGCACTGGCACCGCCCGCGTGGCTTCCATCTCGGCCCGAAAGCCGGTGGTGCTGACGTTGGCCAGGTTGTTGGAGAGCACATCCTGGCGCTGCATGTTCATTTTGGCGCCAGCCATGCTCAGGTAAATCATGCGGTCCATGCTGACCTCCGTGGCTCAGTGGGCGTGATCAACGCAGGTTTACCAGGGTCTGCAAGACCTGGTCTTCGGCCTTGATGGTTTGCGCATTGGCTTGGTAGGCACGCTGGGCCACGATCATGTTGACCAGCTCGCCCGTGAGGTCGACGTTTGACTCTTCCAGCGCACCCGATTGAAGCAGGCCGTACACGCCACTGCCAGGTGCGCCCAGTGGCAGCGGGTCGCCCGAGGCGTTGGTGGATTTCCACTCGTTGCCGCCAATGGGCTGCAAGCCGTTCAGGTTTTTGAAGTCGGCCAGTTGCACGCGGGCAATGGCTTTGGACTGGCCGTTGGTGTAGCGGGCTTTGACGGTGCCATCAGACTCGATCAAGAAGTCTGACAAGTTGCCTTGTGCATAGCCGCCGCCCGACAAGTTGGTGACCGCATAGTTGCCTGAGTATTCGGTGCAGCCCGAGACGTCCACGCTGACGTTGGTCAGTGGCTGGCCATTTTTGCCGCCCGGGATGCTGGGGATGGTGAAGGTGGAGTTGGCCGGCAGCGTGCCATTGGTACTAAACGTCAGGGTCTGGATCGGGCTGGGGTTGCCCGAGCCGTCGAGGCTGACCGAGGCTGCGTTGTTGGCACCATCGGCACTGGCGTAAACCTCCCACTTCGAGCCTGACGTGCTTGTGGCATCGGCGATCTTCTTGAAGTAGTAATTCATGGCGATCGGCGCGCCGTTGTCCCCATAAGCCGTTTGCGAGGTGACGAAGTTGTAGGTCTTGGAGTTGCTGAAATCCACCGCTGTTGTGATGGATGTGGCGCGTGCATCCAAGTTGGCCGTCATCACGATTTTGGAGGCTGCTTGAGGCGCTGACCCGTCGTTGCTCAGCACGATGGGTGAGCCTGTGGGGCCCGACGGCGCACCGGTTTCGTCCAGGGCCTGGCCAAGGAGTTGGTGCTGCTCGTTGTTGACGATGTAGCCGTTGCTGTCGCGCTTGAACTGGCCGTTGCGCGAGTACACCGTCTCGCCTTGCGCTGTTTGCAGCGCAAAGAAGCCGCGACCGTTGATGGCCATGTCCAGGTTGTTGGACGTGGTGGTGATGTTGCCTTGCGTGAACTGCTGAGCCACCGCCCCGATGCGCGCACCGATGCCGATGCCGTTGCTGCCACCGCCACCCAGCGATGCCGCGTACATGTCAGCAAATTCAGCCCGTGACGCCTTGGCACCATAGGTGTTGGCGTTGGCGACGTTGTTGCCGATCACTTCCAGGCTTTTGCTGGAGGTGTTCAAGCCGGAGAGACCTTGTTGGAAGCCCATGGTGATGTCCTTTCGGGGGATCAGGAAACTGACTTGACCTTGCTGTAAGCCGTGGTGCCGCTGTCGCGCAGCTCCAGGTTCAAAGTGCCGTTGCTGTTGGTGATGGCGTCAACGGTGTCGCTCATCAAGGGCGTCGACTTGATGGCGGTGGTGCCACTGGTGGCCGTGATCTTGAAGCTCAAGCCTGTGGTGGATGCGCCTTTGGGCGGGGTCCAGCTGAAGCCCTGCTGGCCAGCGCCCATGCCGGTTTGGGTGATGGTGTCGACCGTGGTGCCCGCAGCGTCCAGCACGTCGATGCGCACGTTGCTGGCGGCTGCATCGAGCGAGTAGCCGGCCACTGCTTTGCCGTCGGTGCCCACGCTGAGCTTGTTGCCTTCCAGCAGCACGCTGTGGCCGACCAACGAGGCGCCTTGCAGCATCTGCAACTGCGTCATGCTCGAGCCCATGTTGGTCATGGTGGTGTTGAGCTTGTCGATACCGGTCACCGTGTTGATCTGTGCCATCTGGCTCGTCACCTGGGCGTTGTCCATCGGGTTGAGCGGATCTTGGTTTTGCATCTGCGTCACCAGCAGCTTCAAGAAGCGGTCGGAGGCATCTGTGGTGCTCGTGCTCTTGTTGCCAGTGGCTGTGGATGCGGCCAAAGTGGCCGAGGTGCTGGAGGTGGTCGTGGTCATGGTGGGCCTTTGTGTTCAGCGGGTGAGGGCGGCTCAGCTGCCTTGGCCCATTTGCAGGGTCTTCATCAACAAGGTCTTGGCGGTGGTCATGACCTCGACGTTGTTTTGGTACGAGCGGGAGGCAGAGATCATGTTGACCATCTCCTCCACCGCGTTCACGTTGCTGTAAGTCACGTAACCCTCGGCATCGGCCTGCGGGTGTTTCGGGTCGTGCACACGGCGCCCGGGGCTGTTGTCTTCGGTGACCTGGCTGACGCTGACACCTGCCGTGCCAACTTCGCCCATGGGCGTGGTGGTGAACACCACTTGGCGGGCCTTGTAGGCGCTGCGGTCAGGGCCGGCCACCGTGTCGGCGTTGGCCAGGTTGGATGCCACCACGTTCAGGCGCTGTGACTGCGCGCTGACGGCACTGCCAGAGACGTTGAAGATACTGAACATCGACATGGTTTTCTCCTGTCAAACGCCTGATCACTGGCCTGTGATGGCCGTGTTCAAGGTGCGAACCTGGGCGTTGATGAAACGCAGCGTGGCCTCGTAGCGCACGGTGTTGTCGGCAAAGTTGGCACGCTCGCGGTCCATGTCGACGGTGTTGTTGTCCAGGTTGGTTTGCGATGGCGTGGCGTACCCCATTTGAGGCTCCGCTTTGCTGCCCGCCGTCTGGCCTTGGCTGTTGAGGTGTTTGCCGTGCACCGTGCTCAGGGGCAGGCTGCCTTTGGCGATCCCCGACTGTCCGGTTGATGCTTGGCCGGTGGCCTGCTTGAGCGCCGCCGAGAAGTCAAAGTCGCGTGACACGTAGCCAGGCGTGTCTGCGTTGGCGATGTTGCTTGCGATCAGGCGCTGGCGTTCCGAGCGCAAGCTCAGCGCTTCGGCCTGAAAGTTCAACGAGTCGGTCAATCGGTTCAACATGGTCTGCCCTTTCGGCCACCCGCACTGCTTGGGTCGCCTGTTGGCGCTGAGTACGGGGGCGATCTGGACGTTTGCACCTTGACTCAGCTTGGACCCGATGGTGATCGCCTGGCCGCCAAACATGAGCCGGATAAAGCCAGGTTTTGGCGCGCAATTCCGGCCCTTGCTCAGGTCTCGCTTGCCTAAAGTGGGTGAGCATGAACACGCCCATCACACCCACACGCACGGTCTCTGCATCCCGCTTGCGCAGCGTCCGAGAAGGCATTGGCCTGGCGCCCATCCAGCTTTTGCTGGCTTTGGGCAGCGCGCTGGTTTGGGGCGGGCTTTGCGCCTTGGCAGCCTTGTCCGGCAGCAGCGCCCATGCACAGGCCTTTGCCGGTAGCGCGCCGAGCGATGCCTCGGGCGCTGGCCTTGCCGCCACCCAACCGTTGCAGACACAGGTGGAGGCCTTGCTCAAGCAGCAGCCTTTGCCAAGCGCATCTGGATCGGCAGAAACGGGCGTCAAGCCAGGCGCACGTCGCGTTGAAGTGGTGTTAGGCCAACTCGATCCGCGCTTGAAGCTCGCACCCTGTGACAAGGTTCACGCTTACATGCCCGACGGCGTGCAACTGTGGGGCAAAACACGCGTCGGCTTGCGCTGCGAGTTGGGTGCGGTTCGCTGGAATGTGTCGTGGCCCGTGACCGTCAAAGTGTGGGCGCCTGCCCTGGTGGCGACAGTGCCACTGCGCCCAGGTGTCCCGATCAAAGAGGCCGATGTGCGACTGTCTGAGGTCGACATCGCTGCCAGCGCCTCGCCCGCTTTGGTGCTGCCCACCGAGGTGCTGGGTCGCTCAGTGGTTCACAACATCGAGCCGGGTCAAAGCATTCGGCAAGACGATATCCGGGCCCGCCGCTGGTTTGCCGCCGGCGATCCCGTGCGTTTGAACGTGCGAGGCGCGGGCTTCACCGTGGAGTCTGAGGGCATGGCCTTGACGCCCGGTGACGAGGGCCGTTGTGCACGCGTGCGCACCGACAATGGCCGGGTGGTGTGTGCCCAGCCCGTGGGTGAGCGCGTGGCGGAGTTGAGTTTATGAAGCTACACGCTGTTGCCAACTTATCCCCCTCAGCCAGGGGGTATGCCTGCTTTGGCATTAAAGTCCTTCACAGCCGCGTCGATATCGCGGATGTGACCACTCGGTATACACCGGGATCAAGGAGTACATCATGAAGATCGGCAATCCTGCAGACAAGGCTTTGGGCGGTGTTTCGCCCCGGGCCGAAGGAACAGCCTCGGGCGCGTCCAGCGCCAAGACATCGGCCGCAAGCGGCGTGGGCGAGAGTGCGAAAGTCACGCTCTCTTCTGCGGCAACGGGTCTGATGCAAGACCAAGACGGTGACTTTGACGCCGGCAAGGTGGCCAGCGTCAAGCAGTCCATCGAGCAAGGCACTTACAAAGTCAATCCGCAAGTGATTGCCGACAAGCTCATCAGCAATGCCCGCGACCTGCTTCCCAGCAGGTAAGGGCGCGCCTGAGCAGGTGTGAGCATGCCTTCGCCCACAAATTCACCCGAGCCGAACGCGATGGGGCCCTACCAAGCCTTGTCCGACGGCCTGGGTGACATTGAGGCCCGTCTGGCTGACATGGACGAGGCTTTCCGCAGCGGCGATGTGTCGGTGCTGGAGTCGCGCAGCCGTGCCGTGCAAGACAGCCTGGCCGACGCCCTGCATGCCTTCGCCCAGGTGGCGCGCAGCCACCCAGAAGGCCTGTCGGCCTTGCCCACGTCATTGCGTGTGCGTTTGAATGCCGCCCAAGCCCGCTTGGTGTCGCAGCAGGTGGCGGTGCACCGTGCGCTGCACGCGTATGGCCGCACCTTGGGGGCGCTGTTCCCGCAAGCCGATGCGCCATCGACCTATGGCGCCCTGGGGCAAAGCCCGGCCGCGCAGGCGCTCAAAGCTTACCGCTGATGACCCTGTGGCGCCTCAGTCGGCGCTGCCTTCCACCACCAATTGCACCCGCTGACGTCCCTGGTACTCGTCCAGGCTGACGCGAAACGCCAGCCGTGTCTTGCTGGGCACCGGATCGCTGTGGCCGAACCAGATGCCGTCACGCACCTGCCCTTGCACGCGCAGGCTGAGCTTGAGGTGTCGCTCGCCCACCAGCCGCTGCCCCAGCACTTCCACCTCGTCACTGAACAAGGGGGCCTCAAAGCCCGGGCCCCACACGGCGCTGTCCAGGG
>JAVLFO010000350.1:0-2848 GCA_046052805.1 Aquabacterium sp.
GTCATCGTGAGTGGAGAGTAGAACCGGGCGGCCTCGCCGCTGCCGTTGGTCATGACGCCTGAGCTGGTGGGCGAGCCTGCCAGGGCGGTGTAACCCCCTTCACCGCTGGGCAAGGCGCTGTACAACGTGCTGCTGCTGACGAAGTACAAGCGGCCGTCAGGCCCCAAGATCGTGGGGCCGCGCGATTGCAAAGACTCGCCCCAGCCCGCCGCCCAACTGACCTTGGCCACCGCCGAGCTACAGCTGACGGTGGGGCTGCTGGCCGTGCCACCCAGCTCGCAGAACTTGTCAAAACCCAAGGGTTGCCGGGCGATGGCCAGCGTGCCACCGCTCGGCAGCGAAAAGCTGCTGGCATTGGCCGCAACGCTCAATGAATCGGCGCCATTGCTGAGCACCAAGCCATCCACCGTCAAACCGGCAACTGTGCCTTGCGTGGTTTCACCCGTTTGGCTGACAGGGTCAGATGAGCCGCCGCCACCACAAGCGGTCAGCATCAAAGCCACCGCCCAGCCTGCCAAAGACAGCTTCAGTTTCGTACCCGCACGGGCGCGTGTGGCCCCCAAATTCGCCTCTTCAAAACGGTTCATTTCGCATCCCTTTAATGCACCTCGGTGCTCAAGCCAGCGGTGCGCAACCACCGTGGCTGCGCATGCCATGGCTCAGCGTTTCGGCTTGCAAAAGAAGCAATGAAGCCTTAGAGGTTGATTTGTCATCAGTGCTGATGACAAACCTGTACTTCGGCAATGCAACGCGGTTTCAGGGGATCAAGCCCTGACCGCGGGCCTCGAAGATCGCCTCGGTTTTGGAGTTCACGCGCAGCTTGCGGTAAGTACGCCGCACATAAGTCAGCACCGTGTTGGTCGACAGGCCCATCAAGCCAGCGATTTCTTCAGAGGTGAAGCCTTTGGTGATCAGCTCCAGCACCTCGCGCTCGCGGTTGGACAGCAACACGGCTGACTCGCCCGGAGCCGCCGCACCTTGTGGTGGAGTCGATGCAGGTGCCTGCGCGTTGGCATGCATACCACCACGGCGCCCGGGCACCAAACGCTGCAAGACCTGACGCGCAATCAAGGGGCTGATGGGGCTGCCACCTGCGTGCAGCATGCGGATGTCTTCGACCAGACGCGCCGCATGCGTCTGCTTGAGCAAGTAGCCCGATGCACCCGCCTCGAAGCTTTCAATGACGCTGAGCTCGTCACCAAATGCCGTGCTGACCAAGACCTCGCAGGTGGGCCAAGTCGCGGATGCCCGTCGGATCACATCGATGCCCGAGCCGTCGGGCAAGCTCAAGTCCACCAAAAAAACATCCACCGGCGGCTCGGCCAGCAGCCGCTCTGCCCCTCGTACCGTGGTGGCGGTGGCGCGCAAATGCAAATCCGGGTGAGGCTCAATGGCCTCGGCCAGGAAACGCAGAAAGCCGGTGTCGTCGTCGACCGCAGCAATGTGGATGGCGTGGGGAAGACTCATGTCGCAGCAGGGGGTTGCATCAAAGGCAAAGTCAAGATGGTGGCAGAACCGTGCGCTTCGCTGAACCAAACCATCTCGGCGCCAATGGCGCTTGCGCGTCGCAACTGGTTGCGCATGCCGCGCCCGCCGCTGGCCTTGGCCAAGTCCACGTCATAGCCGCAACCATTGTCGTGGATGCTGACCTGCACCGCGTCCGGCAAGACCTCGGTGCGCAAGCACAACTGGCTGGCACCAGAATGCTTGAGACTGTTGGTGAGCGCTTCTTGCAAGATGCGCAGGATGTGAAGCGAAGCACGGGGGTCTAGCCACTGCAAGGGTGGCACATCGCGCACCTGCCAATGCAGCACTACGCCGGCCTGCTGCAAGCGCCGGCCCAGTCGGTGCCGCAGCGTGGCCAGTAAGAGCAGCAGGTCTGCGTGCTCGGGCTCCATCGAGTCAATGGCCAAGTGCAGGTCGTCGATGCAGGTGCGCAGCAGGTCGGCCACGTCTTGGCCATCAACTGCGCCGTGCTCAACCACCCGCAGCGCGGAGTTCAAGGACGAGCCCAGGCCATCGTGCATGTCTTGGGTCAAACGGCGGCGCTCGTCGGTCAGGGTCTGTGCACGCTCAACCTCACGCAAGCGATCGTAGCTTTCGCGCAGCTCGGCCTCTTTGGCGGCCAAGCGCATGGCTAGGTCATCGTGAGCACGCCGGGCCACGCGCACCGCACGCATGTAGTAGCGGAAGATCAGGTAGCAAAAGAAGGCGAAGTTAGCGATGTTGGCGTAGGGACCGAGGTACCAGCTCTCTGGGCCTAGCAGGTTGTTTTGGATGGCCCAGTCCTTGAAGCCAAACAGCGTGCCCACCGTCACAACCGAGGCAAGCAACATGCCATCGGCAGACTTGCCCCATGACAGGCGGTAGCCCGCCACCGCCACCAAGGGGCTGGTGACCATGGCCAGCACATAAATGAGCGGCGTGAAGTCCGGCGTGTTGGGGATGCGCCCCACCACAGGCAGCGTCAGCACGAACACCGCGCCCACGATGGCATTGATGGTCCACGATAAGCGCGGCATTCGCGCGCCCAACAAATACAGCTGCAGGTGGTGAACGGTGGCAATCAGCCAGAACAGGGCGTTGACCGTCAACCAAGCCAGCCAGGCGTTGTCGATGGCAAACACGGTGTAGTAATGCAGGCCGCGGATGAACGAGGCCACGCCCAGCGCCGCGAAAAGCAAGTACACGCGGTCGCGCTCGCCTCGCAACCACACAAAAAACGCGAACACCCCCACGGCCAAAAAGGCACCGCCTCCCATCGCAGGCACGTGCATTTGCAACCAATCGCGGCTCAGGTAGCGCCAGCGGATGGCTTCAGACGGCCCGAGCCAGAGCGAGGACAGAG
>JAVLFO010000351.1:0-2272 GCA_046052805.1 Aquabacterium sp.
GGCCGTCGCGCCCTGGCCTTCGAGCATGCGGGACAGCTTGTCGTACTCGACGACGACCCACTCGGGCGCCAGCTGGGTGGCGAACTTGATGCGCTCGATCGCTTCTTGGTCGGTCGGGTCGGCGCCGGCCACAAACAGGCGGTTGCCGCGCTTGGACAGCACCAGGACTTGGTACTGCGACGACAGCTTGTTGTCGATCACGCCCTTGGGCAAGCGCTGCACGTCGACAGCGGCCAGGTCCATCACGGGCACAGCCAGCGCTTTGGACAGGGTGTGTGCCAGCTCGCTGGGCAGGATGGCGCCGCTGTTGACCAAGGTGGTCACGAAGCTGCGCTTTTGTTCTTTGGCGGTGCGCGTGAGGGTTTCGGCCGCCCGGGCGTCCAGCTTGCCGGCGTTGACCAACACGCGGGCCACGCCTGAGAGCGATCCGGGGGATTCAGCCAGTATGGAGTCGGCCATGTAGGTTCAATTCGACGACGTGAAAACAGCAATATGCACGGTAAATCATCTCTTATTGTGAGATGGGTGTAAACCGCATGAATGCCCGCAATGCGGGGTAAATCCCGTGATCAATGGGCAGATTGGATCTGAACCATGCCGGCGTACAGGCCGCCGTGCGCCATCAGCTCGGTGTGGCTGCCTTGCTCGACCACGCGTCCGTCGGCCATGACGCAGATCACGTCGGCGTTGCGGATGGTGCTCAGGCGGTGGGCGATCAGGATCAGCGTCTTGCTGCCACGCAGGTCTTCAATCGAGCGCTGGACCACGGCCTCGGACTCAGAGTCGAGCGCCGAGGTGGCTTCGTCAAAAATCCAGATGGCGGCGTCGCGGTAAAGCGCGCGTGCGATGGCCAGGCGCTGGCGCTGCCCGCCCGACAGCTTGCTGCCGTTGGTGCCCACGTTGGCGTCCATGCCTTCGGGCAAGGTCTGGATGTGGTTCCACAGGTTGGCTGCGCGCAGGCATTGCTCGACCTTGGCGCGGTCCAGTCCGTGGGGGCTGGCGTAGGCCACGTTGGCCGCAATGGAGCCGTCAAACAGCACGATGTCTTGTGAAACCACCGCGAAGTTGCGTCGCAGACTGGCCAGCTTGAGCGTGTCAATGGGCGTGCCGTCGAGGGTGATCTGGCCCGAGGTGGGATAGGCAAAGCGCAGCAAGGTGCTGACCACTGTGCTTTTGCCCGCGCCCGACGAGCCAACCAGGGCGATGGTTTGCCCAGCTTGGATGTCGAGGTTCAGGCCGTTGAGCGCCAGGGTGCTGGCGCCGTCGTACTGCAGGGTCACGTTGTCAAAGCGGATGTGGCCTGAGCAGTGGGGCAGGGTGCCCGTGCCGTTGTCGGGTTCGGGGTCGGCGTTGATGAGCTCAAACGCGCCGCGCATGGTGATCAGTGCGCCGCTGATGGGGGTGTAGATGTCGGTCAGGTGCCGCATGGGCGAGATCGTCATCAGCAAGGCGGTGATGAACGAGACGAACTCGCCCACGGTGGATGCGCCTTGGCTGGCCTGCCAGATGGCCAAGGTCAGGATCACCGAAACACCCACAGCGGCCAGCACCTGCGTGATGGGCGTGACCAGGGCGCTGGTGGCCACTTGCTTCATGGTCATGCGACGGTGGTGCACGGCGTCGGCCTCAAAGCGTTGCAGCTCGAAGTCCACGGCGTCAAAGGTGCGCACCACGCGCCAGGCCCGCGCGTTGTCATCCACGGTGCCCACCAGTTTTTGCTGCGCCAGGTACTGCGCCTCGCCGACCTTGTTCAGGCGTTTGCGGATGAGGTTGACGCTCAGGGCCAGCAGGGGCATCGACAAGAAGGCCAGCAAGGTGAGCTGGGGGTTGAGGTAGAGGAGGTAGCCGACCAGGAAGATCAGTGTGGAGGCGTCACGAATGATCGAGATGATCGAGCCGCCAAGCGCACCCGAGGCGTGCTGCGGGTCGTTGATGACCTTGCTCACGGCCAGGCCGGGGCTGATGGTGGTGAACAGCTTGGAGTCCGCTTTGAGCAGGGCGCGCATCAGGTCGCGGCGCAGGTTGAGCACGCTCAGCGACGAGGCCGAGCTCATCACATAGGTGCCCGCAAAGTTGAAGGTGCCACGGGCCACGAACAGCCCGATCACCACAATAGGCACGATCCAAAGGGGGTACTGCAGCCCATCCTTGAAGCCCGAGTCGATCAGTTTTTTGAACAGGGCCGGCACCAGCGGCTCTACCGCTGAGCTGAGCAAAAAGAAGGTCACGGCCGTGGCCAGCATGCGCCATTGAGGGCGCACATAGGTCATCA
>JAVLFO010000352.1:0-1951 GCA_046052805.1 Aquabacterium sp.
GCCCAATACCAACGACAAAATCGCATTCAGCACGGGCTTTGGAGAGCTGGGCATGGCTGGCGGCACCGCTGGCGTCAGTGGCGTCACGTTGGTGAGCGTCGTGTTGCTTTCAAGGTCGCTTTGGGCAATGCGTGCCAGGATGTTGTCGTAGTTGCGCTGGGTAGTCTCGAGCTCACGCTGAAGAATCGTTGCGGTGTCGTGATCTTCCTTGAGCTTCATCACACGGCGGCGCTGCACATCGTACGCAGCTTGCACCTCAGCCTCGCGTGACTGCGCAATGGTGTTCGACACCACAACCCCGCCAGTTGCGCGGTTGGTTTCGATGTTCAGTCGCTTGGTCAATTCGGCGATGCTGGCACGTGCTTGGATCACGTCAGGGTGGTTCTCACCCAAGCGTGAACTGAGTTCTTGCAAACGCCCTTCGGCGCGAACCAAGTCTGCGCGCAAACCAGACACCAAGGGGCTGTTGAGCACTTCGGCAATTTGATCGCCCTGACGCGACACCTGTGCTCGACGGCTGTTGGTGTCGGCGCTTTGCGTGCGCAGCAGCACAAGCTGTGCAGCCAAGCTGCTGAGCTTTGCCGTTTCGTCGTCATACTGCTCGTTGGTGCCAATCAAGCCATGCGCTTGCTGGAAGCTGGACAAGCGCTCTTGAGCCAGTGCCAATTGCTGCTTAGCCTCTTTGGCGCGCCGGTCAAAAAACTCGTTGGACTGCCGCGCGGGATTGGTGCGCAATGACAGTGTCACGTCGGTGTACGACTTGACGAAAGCGTTTGCCACGGCAGACGAGAAATTGGGGTCGGGTGAGTTGTACGACACCGTGATGACGTTCGACTCTTTGGCTGGACGCACATCCAAGTTGAGTTGGAGCAACTGCGCAGCCCACGACCGAAAGTCGCCCTTGCCACCGGTGGCGTCGGTCCATTGTTGGCGCAAGACAGTCTCGCCCAAGCGAAGCGCATCAACCACATTCCGCGCCACCTGTTCGCTCGAGACGATGTCGAGCTGTGTGGCCATGTAGCCCATCGGCACCATGCCGATTCCACCGCCTTGAATCGGGTCAGGGTTGCGAACGTCAACGACCACCGACGCCGAAGCGGTGTAAGTTTTAGGCCAGAACAGGTTGATCGCGATGGCGCAAAGCACCGCGCCAGACATGATGTAGGCGCCGATCTTCCAACGAGATCGCAAAATGACCAGAAGTTGGCTGAATGTCATGGGTGGCAAGTGGGCGTTGGTATTGTGCGGAAATGCGAGTCACAGCGTGACCCAGAAGCAGCAAGCGTGCCACAAGCGAATACTCGCGGCAACTCAATGCTCCCACCCGCACTTATACGCCCTTAGCGTAGACCCTAGGTGCTGGTTGTGTGCAATATGGCACGCATCCGCGCAAACGAGTGTGGCAACGCTGGTAAGCGCAGCGACGCCAAGCGTCGTCAGGGGCGATTCAGCAACAACATCTTGGCCAACGAAGGCACCCCCTGCTGGTCGATTGCAAACAGGAAGTAGTAGCCGGGCGGCGCGTCATGCGGCTGCGTGGGCAACTGAACGGTGACGTTGGCGCCGCCATCGGGGCTCCACTTCAAGTCCGTGAAACGTTGGTCAAACCCGATGCTGTGCGTCACAGATGAGGCGCGTACCAAGGTCACGCGCTGAAGAGGCGCGCCCGCGTCTTTGACCGTCAGCTTGATCGCCTGACCCAAAGCCGCCACGGCCGGCGCACCAGTGATGACCGGCCGGGGAGCCAACTCTCCGCTACCGTCCTTTTTGAACAGGTAAGGCGGCTTGTAAACCTCAACGTTGAGGTTGTCTTGCGGCCCAGGGGCGCCGCCGCCGCCAGTCAACACCGTGGCATCTGGCATCAACATGGCAATGGAGTGGTAAAGCCGCATTTTTTGAGACAAAGGGCCGTTGGTCCACGTGTCTGATTCGGGGTGCCAGATTTTGGTTT
>JAVLFO010000353.1:0-1898 GCA_046052805.1 Aquabacterium sp.
AGTCGTCGGCAGCGTCAGATGTGTATAAGAGACAGGGCCAGGAGGGGATGGGGAAGGGGTCGTGTCCGCCGTGAGATGGGCGAGATCGGGCTCGTGGATCGCCTCCGTGGACCGATGCATCGCGAGGCGCACGCGGTTCCACCGTCCCGTTTGCCGCTTCAGCGCGCGCGGGATGATCATCGCCGCGACGAGCCCCGTGATCGTGAGCTTGCGGCGCATCGCCCAGGCCGCGTCCCCTTGCATCTCCGTCTCGATCACGACACCAGACGCCGCAAAATGCGTCCGAAAGCGAGCCGCGACAGCGTCGGCGTCGGAAGCACGCGTGAGCAGCGACTCGGCCAGGTCGCGGGGAACCGAGCCCGGGATGCGAACCCACGTTGAGGCCACGTCCTCGACGCGCTTGCGCTCGATCTCGAGTCGCGCGGCGTCCACGGCCCCCGTCGCGTCGTACACGGGGCGGCCCTCCGCGAACAGCATGAACCCAGGTTTCTTTGATCCCGTCGGGCGGTTGCGGACCGAGTACACGAAGACCCCGTTCCCGTTGTCCGCGACGTACACGACCGGGCCCGCGCCCTCGAACGAGACCATCGAGAACCGGGCTGGATCGTGGTGCTTCTGGAGCACGGCGTCCGCCTCGCCGGGCACGTACCCGTGCGTGAGTTTGCCCGCGTCCGTCTGCGAAAACGGCTGCGTGTTGGCGTGCATCTCGTGGAGCGGCCCGAGCGTGCGAATCCCCCGCTTGGCGTACATGAGGGCGTGCCTGATCCGCGTGTAGTACCGGTCCTGGCACACGACGCTCGCGCGCCCCTCCTCCCCGAGCACCTGAGCCAGCGCGTCCATGGGGTCCCCCCCGCGTCGAACTCGAACCGAGTCGACGGCGCCCAGAATGACCCACGAGCCCACGTCGAGCGTCTGGCCCTCGCCTTCGTGCGCGACGACGGTGATGATGGCCACCCGGTGCGGCAGGAGACCAGCAAAGTCCACCAAGTCGTCGTCGAGAGAGATCGCGACGAGGTCGTGGATCAGGAACCTCGCGCCCTCCGCGAACGCCTTCTCCATGGGCACCCATCGCTCCATCGACGCGTCCCAAGCGCGTCCCACTTCCGCGGCAGAGCCCGGCGCAGCTCCGTACCCGCTGAGGCCGTGGACGGCCTCCTTGAATCGCTTCTCCTCGAGAGGCGACTCGCGCGGGTACTTCTCACGGAGCGACGTAGAGGACGTCGCAGTCGCGAACTGCACGCCCAGGACGAACCCGAGCTCCTCGCGCGACAAGGACATCCCCGCATCCCGCGTCCGCTGAAGCACGAGCTCCGCGAGAGGATTCACGCCCACGGCGAACAGCCCCGCGCCCGCGTCGAGACCCCCGTACTTGCGCGCGATCCTCGAGAGCGTCGCCCTGGCTCGATCCGCGACAGCGCGCGCGTCCTCGACCGCGTTCGGCAGCGCGCGACTTTGCGATTCGCGACGCTCGCAGATGCGAGACGTCGCGACGCTGTTCGGCCGAGGGTGCACGAGCTCCCACGCAGAGCCCCCTCCACCCTTGACCGTGGCGAGGCGGCTCGTCTTGCCCTGCACGAGGGACTTGACGTCGTCGACGCCGAGCGAGCTCCCCTGGACCAGCTTGGAGACGAGACGCGCGACGAGCTCCACCTTCGTCCCCGTCACGGCAAGGCTGTGGTCCTTGCACATCTGCTGCAGGTCCGCGTTCGACGAGGCGAGGAGCCTGCGAGCTTCCCCCTCGGCGAGCGTCTTGCGGAGTGCGGCCTCCGTCGCGCTCGGGACCGGCTCTCCCGCACCCCCCCTCCGCCCCGGGGGGGGCGCGCGTCGCCTCGAGCCCGGAGGCGGAGCCCCCTCCTCGCTCGAGTCCGAGGAGGAGGAGGCCTGTCTCTTATACACAT
>JAVLFO010000354.1:0-3306 GCA_046052805.1 Aquabacterium sp.
GGGGTGCGCAGCTCGTGCGCGGCCATCGCCAGGAACTCGCTCTTCATGCGATCCACCTCGCGCTCGTGCGTGATGTCCCTGAAATACATCACCGTCTCGTTGTCCTGCCCGTCGTCGCGCACGCGCCGCACCAGTGTGCGTGCACATGGCGTGTGCAAATGCAGCAGCTCACGCTTGACCACAGGCAGTGGCTCGCCCGCTTCGTTGAGCACGGCCTCACCGCGCGTTTCTTCCACCTCACGCGACTTGCAACGCGCCATCAACTGTTCTTCAAAGGCCGGCAATGACTGGCCGACCAAGTCAGAAGCCATCAGGTCGGTCATGCGCTCAAAAGCCGGGTTGACGATGCTGATCTCGCCCCGCTTGTCGAGCACCACAAAGCCATCTGGGCTCAAGTCAAACACCGCGTTCAGGCGCTCGGTGCGCAGTTGCAGCACCTTTTCGGCCGCGATGCGGTCGGTGATGTCGTTTTGCACGCCCACGTAATGCGTGACCACGCCCTCCGCATTGAGCACCGGCGAGATGGCCAGGTCGTTGTAGAACAGGCTGCCGTCTTTGTGATAGTTGCGCACCACCACTTTGCAGCCCTCGCCGGCCTGGATGGCCTTGCGCATGGCGTGGATGCCGGGCTGATCGATGTCGTCGCGCTGCAAGAGCTTGCAGTTCATGCCCAGCACCTCATGGGCTGCGTAGCCAGTGATCTGCTCAAACGCCTGGTTGACGTAAATGATGGGCTGGTTGGGCAGCAACATGGATGAGATCAAGACACCGTCTGCCGACGAGGCCAAGGCCCGGTCGCGCAACGAGAGTTCTTGCTCGGCCCACTTGGCATCGGTCGTGTCCCGCACGATGAAGGTCTGGATGGCCTCACCCTCCAAGGCCGTACGGCTGGCCGAGATCGCTACCGGGAAGGCGATGCCTTCGTTGCGCAAGCCGGTGGTTTCGTAGCCAATCACACGGTTGGAAAAACCGTGCTGACTGAACCAATCGTCCAGAGACAGCCCCCCCAAAGCCGGCAAGACGGTGGACAAGGGCTGGTTCATCAGCTCCTCTGAGGGACGCCCGAAAATGCTCGTGGTGGCCTGGTTGCACCACTGAATGCGACCTTGCTCGTCGCTCATGATGATGGCGTCGGGCGCCGTGTCCATGACCGCTTGGTTGCGCGACTGTGTGCGGTGCAAGGCGGTGGCCATGTCGGTGGCGATGTCCTTGGCCCGGCGCCGCGTCGAGATCAACAGCAAGTAGCCATGCAAGCTGGCCAAGGTGAAAACCAAACCAGCGCCCGCTGCCACCCACAGCCCCGCCTGGCGGGCCAGCACCACGGTCCAAGGCTGCTCACCTTCTTCACCGATGACGGTCAATTGCAATGCGGTGTCGGCCACCTGCACCCGAGCGGTTTGCGTCCACTGCGCGGCACTGGCAGCACCGAGAGGAGGTTGGGAGAACATGGTGGCGCGCAAGGTGGCGCCCTGGCCTCGCTGCGCAGACGCCCCCACCTCCACATCGTCCAAGGGCATCAGGACCCAGCCGTGCCCTGGCGCGTGAATGGCATCGACCAAATACCACGTGGTCTCGGCGCCCATGGCGGGCGGGCGACACAAGCCCGCGGCTTGGCCTTGGCGTTGAGCCTCCAAGCAGCGCAACAGCGCCTTGGCCACAGGCGCATCGACACCGGCAATGAGCCCAAGCTGCTGAACGGTTGGCGCCAGATTGGGCACCACCACGATGCCAGAGGTTGACCAACTGCCGGCCACTTCGACCTCGCCCTGGGGGGCGCGCTCCGAGGCCAACGCGGCGACATGGTCGACCATGGCCACCCGGAAATTGATGCGGTCTTGCACCAAGGCCTGAAGGCGCTCAACGGCGTCTTGGCGATCGGCATGCGTGCGGGACTGCTCGAACCACCACACGGCGGCCATCACGCCTGCAGTCAGGATGCTGCCGACCATGACGATCAGGAAAACCGTCTTGGACACGGGCATGCGCCCTGACACGCGCTCCATGCTCGCCATGAAGCGCACCACGGCTTTGGGCAGCCGGTCGCCGTCGTCGCCGCTGTGCATGGCCTGGCCTCAGACGGCCGCGGCGGCCATGGCTTCCACGCGGTCAATCAGCTCCAAGGGGCTGAACGGCTTGACCAGGTAAGCGTCGGCGCCTGCCGCCTCGCCAGCGGCCAGGTCGGTGGCCTGCCCACGCGCGGTCAGCATCACCACGCGGATGGCCTTGAGTTCGGGGTCTTGCTTGATCCGGGTGCAGACCTGATAGCCATCGAGCAGGCCCGGCATCATGACGTCCAGCAGCATCACCGTGGGGCGGATGGCGCGCGCCATGTTCAAGCCCGACTCGCCGTCGTGCGCCTCGTGGATTTCAAAGTCACCGAACTCCAGGGTCATGCGGATCAGCTTGCAAATGTCGGGCTGGTCTTCAACGATCAAGATGCGATGGGACATGGTGGTCTCCAGTTCAAACCTTGCCTGCGCCTGCGGGCAAAGACGTTGCGGGGGTGTCAGTGGCCTTGATGCGCTTGCTCATGCTGCGCTCCATCAACAAAGACATGTCTCGGGCGTAGCGCTGGGCTTGCTCAACCGACAGCTGCGCGTCTTGCGAGGCAGGCGCGCCGGCGGGGATCTCGAGCACAAAGTCCACGCCCTCATAGTCGTCTTCGATGCGCACGCTGCCGCCGTGCTGCTCCAAGATGCGCTGGCTCAAGGCCAGGCCAATGCCCTTGCGTTTGTCAGATGGCTTGAGCGTGTCGCCCACACCAAAGGGCGCAAAGGCGCTGCGCCGCTCATGGTTGGACACAAACAAGCCTTGATTGCGTGCACGCACCATGACGCGCGTGCCGACCGACTGAACCGACAACTCGATCAAGCCACCCGGCTGGGCACTGCGGATCGATTGCTCCAGGTACTCAGACATGGCCTTGCCCAACCAGTGGCTGCTGCCATACACGGCAGGCAAGTCACTGTCCATGCCGCTCATGGTCACGGTGATGTTGCGGTCGTCCGCCATGTGGCGCACCTCGGCGAGCGCTTGTGCCAACAAGTCGGGCAGCAAGATGCGCTCGTCGCGCAAGATGGCGCTCTCGCCAAACACCGACACCAGGTCGCGCAACTTGCCCAGCTTGGTCGACAAGTCAGAGGCCTCTTTGACCAGGGTGGACAACTCATCAGCGCCCATGGGCGCGGCACCCATGCGGGTCATTTGCGGCAGTTTTTTGGCCAGCGCATTGATGGGCTGGGCCATCTCGGCCTCGATGTAACCTGTCTCTTATACACATCTGACGCTGCCGACGACTAGTCGAGT
>JAVLFO010000355.1:0-1907 GCA_046052805.1 Aquabacterium sp.
GTGTGGCTCACCGGCAAGGCCGCCGCCGACGAGCGCCTGGGCGTCATCGAGGTGCGTGACCAGGGCTTCGGCATCGACCCCGGCGACATGCCGCGCCTGTTCCAGCCCTTCACGCGGCTGGAGTCCGCCACGCGCAGCCCGGCAACGGGCAATGGCCTGGGCCTGGCCGTGTCGCAGCGCCTGGCCGAGCTGATGCACGGCCGCATCGACGTCACCAGCACCTTGGGCCATGGCAGCGTGTTCGCGCTGCGCCTGCCCCTGGCCGAGATGCCGGGCTCGGGACGCGCTGGCGCACAGGGCCGAGGTCAGGAGCCGGCCGTGATGCTGCCGCCGCTGCGCGTGGTGCACATCGAGGACACCGCCCTCAACCGCAGCCTGGTCGAGGCCGTGTTCGCGGCCTACCCGCAGGTGCGCTTGTTCTCGGCCGAAAACGCCGCCGAGGGCATGGCCGCCATTGAGAACACCCGCCCTGACGTGGCCCTGGTGGACATCAACCTGCCCGACGGCTCCGGCCTGGACCTCTGCCGCCGCCTGCGCGCCCAGACCGAGTTCCGCAAGCTGCCGCTGATCGCGCTCAGCGCCGACGCCCTGCCCGACCACATCGCCCGCGCCCTGCAAACCGGCTTCAACCACTACCTGGTCAAGCCGCTGCAGATCCCGCGCTTGCTGGGCATCCTGGCCACGCTGCCGAGTGCGCAGGCGGCACCACCGACGAACTGAGGTGCTGCTGCGCACGGAACGAAAAAGCCGGGCACGAGGCCCGGCTTTGGCTTTGGCGGCACGCCACAGGCATGCCGCACACAGGCTCACTTGGCGCCGCTGTTCGAGTAGGTGATGAAGGTGTTGGTGTACTTGCCGTTGGTGTAACCACCCTCGCCAGCCTTGGTCTTGACCACGTCGGCCACACCCGCCGCCACCTGGGCGTTGGCGCCGAAGAAAGCGCCTTGCACCGAGCCCGAGATGGACCGGGCATCGGCTGCCTGCACGCTGGTGGAGCGGAAATTGCTGCCCACCACCTCGCCCGTGAAAGTGAACCCCACCGCGCCAGTCAGTTGCGTGCCGCCCGAGGTTGTGGGCACTGCCACAACCTTGCCGTCCACGCCACTGCCGAACTGACCGGACGTGACCTTGCCTTGGCCGAAATCGATGGCCATGGTCACGGTTTGCGAGCCATCGTACGTGCGGCCCTGGTAGGTGGCTTGGACGTTGCTGCGGTTCAAGGCGTCCATGGCGTCCTGCGTCGTGGTCAAGCCCCAAACGCCTTGGAAGGCCTGGTCCATGCGCGGGCTCTCCGAGCCCTGGCCAGACACGTACTGGTACACCGAGCTGTAGAGGTACGCCACCGCAGGGTCTTGGACCGGGCTGCCCCCGCTGTTGTTGCCACTGCTGCTCACCACCACGCGGCTGCCGCCGTTGTCCCAGCCGTAATACGGGCCATCGCGCCCCATCACGCCGGAATCCGCCTCGAACGAGCCCCCATTCAGGGCCGTGTTGAGCAGGTTCATGCGGTCGGGTTGCCAATCCCTGACAAGGGCCTGCGCGGTCAAGCGGGCCGCCTGTTCATTGAGCACCGGGGTTGCAGCGACTTGCGGCCGCGTCACGAAGGAGAAGCGGTCGGACGCCACGTAAGGCGCGGAGGGGTCGCGCTCGCCCTGGGTGGCGGCAAACACGCCAAAACCGCACAGCGCGCCGCTGGCACACAGCCCCGCCGCCACGGGCGGGGTGGGGGTCACCGGCGTGGTGTTCACCGTGCCCAGCGGACGGTACAGGTCACCACGCGGCGCCAGGGTCACCACCGGCGTGTTCGGACCGGCCGCAGGAGGTTCGAACTGTTCCCACACGCCCCAGCTGTTCACCGAGTCCTGCGCGATGCTCACCTCACCGTACAGGCGGGTGCGTTCCAGATC
>JAVLFO010000356.1:0-2851 GCA_046052805.1 Aquabacterium sp.
GGCGCAAGGCGTCGATGCACAGCGCATTGATGCCGACGAAGACGGCGACAACAACGGCCGCCGCCGTCGCAACCGCGATCGCTTTGGTCGTGAGCGCCAAGAGCGTGGCGACGACGTGAGCGCCAACGAAGGCAACAACGGTGCACCCACATCGGTGACGCCAGTGGCTCCGGAGTTGTCGCTGTCCTTGCCGACACCGTCTGCAGACACGGGCCCCTTCACGCTGGCCACACCAGTGACCGAAGTGGCCGCTGTGGCTGAGCCTGCACAGGCGATCGAAGCGGTGCCCCCCGTCGCTGCCGCACCTTCGCAGGTCTATGAAGCTTCGGCTGAAGAGGTGGCTGTGGCCCCCGTTGCGCCGTTCGTTTTGCCCTTGGACGAGCTGAATGCGATCGCGCAATCGGCTGGCCTGAGCTGGGTCAACTCCGACGAGGACAAGATCCGTGCGGTCCAAGCGGCCATTGCCGCTGAGCCCAAGCCGGTCCACATGCCCCGCGAGCGCAAGCCTGCCGTGGTGCTGGACGATGGTCCGTTGATCTTGGTCGAGACCCGCAAGGACTTGAGCCAAATCACCCTGCCTTTTGAAAGCAGCACCAGCGCCTGAACTGCTCGGCGTTGACCTCAAAGCCCGGCCATGCCGGGCTTTTTTCATGGCGCGACGAAAAAGATCAAGAGGGTTTAACCCAAACGACACACGCATGACGTTAACGTCATCATGTCGGCACATTGACATCCACCCAGGAGATGCGCGTGCCCCCCAGCCATGCCAGCCGCACAGCCCAGTCAGCACATGCAGACATGGCCTCGAGCATGCCGCCCGATGTCTGCCCGCCAGAGCCATTACCGCAGGAGGCATTGGCTGATTTTTCGCCACTGCCCGCATGCCTCTTCAGGACCGCTGAGCGCCTGAATGAGCAGCCCGCTTATTTTGTGAGGCGCGATACCGGCTGGGTACCGTGCTCTTGGCGTGACCATGCCCAACAGATCCGAGACGCGGCCAAAGCCTTGATCGCCATGGGCGTTTCAGCGGGTGACGCCGTTGCCATCCACAGCTTCAACCGACCCGAGTGGTCGGTGATGGCCATGGCGGCCATGACCATCGGCGCCACCCCTGTGGGCATTTACTGGACCAGCCCGTCGCAGGACATTGCCTACATCTTGAACCACTGCAAAGCCCCGGTCTTGCTGGTCGAGAACGAAGAGCTGATGGCACAGGTGATGCCGGCGCTCTCGCAAGCCCCCCACCTCAAGCACCTGGTCTTGCTTCAAGGCAAAGCCGACCTGCCTGCCCCGATCCAAGTGTGCGCATGGCCTGACTTTTTGACACGGGCGAATGCGCAAAGTGACACGGTCGTGACCAGCAGACTCTCGGGTATCCGAGCTGAGGACATCGGCTCCCTGATCTACACCTCGGGCACCACGGGACCGGCCAAGGCCGTGATGCTCAGCCACGGCAACCTGTGGTGGACGGCCACGGCCATGTCAAAGGTGTTCAACGCCGCAGCGCACGACCGCGTCATCTCTTACCTGCCCTTGGCGCACATTGCCGAGCAGATGAACAGCCTGCACAACCACGCCCTGATCGGCTTTGCGGTCTACTTTGCGACCAGTTTGGAAAGCCTCGGCGAGCATCTCAAAGAGGTGCAACCAACGATCTTTTTCGGGGTGCCTCGCGTGTGGGAAAAGATGCAAGCGGCCATCGAGGCCAAGCTGCAACAAGCCACGGGCAGCAAGGCCAAATTGGCGCGTTGGGCGATGGCTGTGGGCCAGCGCTGGCATGCTTGCACGCTCAGCGGTCAGCCAGTGAGCCCGTGGTTGGCGCTGCAAATGCGCGTGGCGGGTGTACTGATCCACCGCAAGGTCAAAACAGCACTGGGGTTTTCGCAATCGCGACTGCTGAGCTCTGGCGCTGCGCCCATCGCTCCTGACACCCTGCGGTTTTTTGCTGGGCTGGACGTGATGGTGCGCGAGCTGTATGGCCAGTCTGAAGCCTGCGGCCCGGTCACCTTGAGCCTGCCAGGATCGACGCGGGTGGGATCGGTGGGCAAGGCCTTGCCCGGCACGCAAATGGCCGTGGCCACCGACGGCGAGCTCTTGGTGCGTGGCCCGCACGTCTTTCAAGGCTATATGGGGCAGCCTCAAGCCACCCAAGAGGCAGTGGCCAATGGTTGGCTGCACACCGGCGATCTGGGGCGCATCGACGCCGATGGCTATGTGCACATCACGGGTCGCAAGAAGGACCTGATCATCACCTCCGGCGGCAAGAACATCTCGCCGGGCAACATCGAAGCGGCCTTGATGGACGGTTGGCTGATCGAGCACGCGGTGGTCTGTGGCGACGGCCACAACTACCTGGTGGCTCTGCTGACCTTGGACAGCGCCGCCCTGAGCGTGTTTGCCCAAACCCACAGCCTCAGCCATACCCAGCGCTTAGACCAGCACCCCGAGGTGCTCAGGCAATTGCAAGCCTCGGTGGACCACGTCAACGCTGGCCAGCCCAGGGTGGCGCACATTCGCAAATTCGCGGTGCTGGATGCGCCACTGAGTGTCGAGACGGGCGAGCTCACGCCCACCCTGAAGATCAAGCGCAAAACCGTGCTGGAACGCCACAGAGCGCTGATTGCGCAGTTGTACGCCGAAGCGCCCTGAACCGATCAGCGCGGCAGTTTTTCCAAGGCCTGGTGGTAGACCGGGTGGCGCATCAGGTCATCCCAAGTGAAAGGCGCGGTCTGGGGCAGCAAGTCGAGTCGACGCGCCTCGCTGTCAGGGCTGGCCACCCAGTCGCCGCAGGCCAGGGCTTCGCTCAAGCCATCCAGCAAGGCGTCCACGGGCTCACCACGGCCCACAGACT
>JAVLFO010000357.1:0-1947 GCA_046052805.1 Aquabacterium sp.
CAGGAAAGCCGCGGCCTGCACTTCAGCCGCGACTACCCGCGCACCCTGCCGGTGAGCTTCCCCACCATCCTGTGCAAGAAGCCCAAGCGCAAGGACGCCTGGCTGCCTTGACACCCTGCGCCCTCGCGGCGATGAACGCTTTCCAGACCATGTCAGCCCTTGCCCACACCGACCCCCGGCGCCCCTGGCCCGTGCCCTTGGCGTGGGGTGTGGCCGTTGCGCTCCTGGTGGTGTTGACCCGCCTGCCTTTCCTGGGCCATGGCTACGGGGTCGATCCCGATGCTTGGCGCGCCATGTTGTCTGCGCAATTCCTGCTCGACACCGGCCGCTACATCCCGTCGCGCCCACCGGGCTACCCGGTGCCGGAGTATGCGGACGCGCTCATGCTCTGGGCCGGTCTGGGCAGCAGTTGGTGGATTGGCCTCTTGAGCGCCGTGATGTCCGGTGTCGCGGCCTTCTGGCTGGCCACGCTGGCGTCTGGCCTGGGCCGTGAGCGCTTCGTGCCGCTGGCACTGGCCTTCGCCTTCACGCCGGTGGTGTTCATCGCCAGCCTGAGCGCGATGGACTACCTCTGGGGCGCTGCTTTCTTCCTGTGCGCGACCTGGTTCGCGCTGCAAGGCCGCGTCTGGGGGGCGGCGGTGTGGCTGGGGCTGGCGGCAGCGTCCAGGCCCACGTACGCGCTGGGTTTCCTGCCCTTGGCCCACATCCTGCTGGGCCTGCAACTGGGGCGCTTGCGCACGGCCAGGGCCTGGCGGCGCGTCCTCACCCTGGCGGCGGTGTCTGGTGGCATCACCCTGCTGCTGTTCGTGCCGGTCCTGCGGGAGATCGGCATGCGGGTGCTGGGCATGCCCGTCGCAGGCTCGATCGGCCTCACGCAGCGGCTGTTCAACCCCACGGTCGGCGTGTTCGGCCTGATCGGGGTTCCTGCCGTGGCGGTGGCGGCCTGGTGGGCCATCCGCTCGCCTGAGCGGGTGAGCGTGGGCATGTCGAACGAGCGTCAGCGTGGCCTGAGTGCCTGGGCCTGGTGGCTCGTGGCCATCTACACCCTCCTGTTCCTGCGCCTGCCCGATGAGCCTGCCTACCTCCTGCCCGCCTTGATGGGCGGCTACATGCTGCTGGCCATGAGGGCGTCGGCGCGGGTGCTGTGGGGCTTGGCGCTGGCGATGGCGGTGTCCACCGCGGTCGGCAGCCTGGCGCGACAGCCCGATGGCGAGGTGACCCTGCGCCTGGCCGGCCCCTTGCCCCGCGAGCAGGCGCTGCAGGACAGGCGCAATTGCATCGCGTCGGTGCTGCGCAAGCACTTGGCCGGTCGGCCCGCCACCGAGTACGTGGTCACGGCGGAGTACCGTCCGCAACTGCTGTGGGCCTTGCGCGATCGCCATGCGCCCCAGCTGCTCTACACCGTCTACCGCAGCAAGGACGATGGGGCTTTGCGCGATTCAGAAGGCGTGACGTTCGCGGACGCGACCACCCTGTGGGTCCTTGACCGCGTCACCGCCACCCAGGGCGATCACTGGCAGGCGCCTGCAGGCTTGTTGCGCGTGCTGGACACCCGCAGCGATTGCCCGGACAGCGCGTTTTGAGCGCTCAGCGCCGCGCCCGCATCGCGTAGCGGGCCTGCACGAATTCGAAGGCGTATGTCACCGCATCGCGGATGAGCTGTTCGCTGTCCTGGCGCTCGCGCTCGGTCATGTGGAAGGCCAGGTCCACCTGGTGGCGGATGTAGCGCGGCGGCAGCCGGTTCAGGGCCACGCACGCCACATCGGGGTGGTGGTCTTCGCTCAGCAGGGGGTAGTGCGCCGCCAGGTCCGACACTAGGTTCACCACCTGTTGCTCGTAGTAGTTGTGGATGGGCGAGAAGTCGGCGGGCATGGCACGGGCTGGAGTCTGTCAACGCTTGCCAGTGTCGCCGACCCACCGCATGCCGTGGCGTGAAAAAAGCGGCAA
>JAVLFO010000358.1:0-7379 GCA_046052805.1 Aquabacterium sp.
AGCAGAGCGACTGATGCTGCTAGAGGGCAGATGGGATGTGTTCGATGTTCCTAACGCCGTCTACAAAGACGAGATGCGGGCCGTTCGCAGTGATGGGCGTGTGCGGCCTGTGCCTCATGACGCATCGCTCAAAACGCACACGGTGTGGGACTTGGGCTTTGCCGACAACATGGCTGTGATCTTTGTTCAGAAGGGTGTTGATGGGGCGTTGCGGGTGATTGACTACATCCAAGACAACCGCAAGCCCCTGGATTACTACCTGCGTGAACTGCGCGAGCGGCCATACAACTACGGCACCGACTACATCCCGCACGATGGGGAAAGCAAGCACTTTCTGACGGGTAAAAGCACGCGGGAAGTGATGGAGGCAAACAAACGGACGGTACGGGTGTTGCCTCGCTTGGATGTCGCAGAGGGCATCAAAGCTGCGCGGTTGATCTTCAGCCGCATGTACTTTGACGACCGCAAGGCAGAGCAGTTGGTGGATTGCTTGCAGAACTACAAGTATTCGATCAATCAGCAGACCGGCGTTTACACCCAGCCCCTGCATGACGCCTCATCGCACGGAGCCGACGCTTTCCGCTACCTGGCAATGTGCGAGGGCCAGATGACGAATGACGAGTGGGGCGGATCGCTGAAGTACCCCAAGCTGTCCACCGCTTAACCCAATTTGGCAACGTCGAGAGACGCCCCAATCCTTATGGCACGAATGAGTGAAGACGAGCTGCGCGCTATCACCGATGGTGAGATGCGCCAGGCTGTTGGCTATTGGTCGGGCAAACTGGCCCAGCAGCGCCTGAAGGCAATGGCGTATTACTACGCAGAGCCGCGCTTTGATTTGTCGCCGCCTGAGGTGGAGGGCCGCTCGGCTGTGGTGTCCCCTGATGTGCGCAACACGATTGAGTCGATGTTGCCTCAGCTCATGGTGAAGTTTGTGGGTGGTGATCGCGTCGTTGAGTTCGAGGCGAACAAACCCGGCGATGAGCAGAAGGCCGAACAAGCGACCGACTACCTCAATCACGTCTTCTACGTGAAGAACCACGGCGAGCGTATTGCCTACAACTGGATGAAAGATGCGCTGCTGTCGAAAAACGGCATCGTGAAGGTTTGGTGGGACACCCGCAAGGATGAAACCCGCGAGGAATACACCGGCCTGGATCAGATCGAGCTTGCGCAGTTGATGGACGACGAAGAAGTCGAGATCACCGAGCAGAAGTCCTATCCAGACGAAGAAGATCAAGAGCAACGCCAAGAGGCGTTGCAGCAAATGACCGAGCAGTTGCAGCAGACTGTGCAGGCTGGTGATCAAAACGCCGCCATGCAGATTCAGCAGCAGATTCTGGCCATCCAGTCGCAGCCCCCGAAGTTGCTGTGGGATGTGGTCTGCAAGCGAGTCAAGGAGGGCGGTCGCATCTGTGTTGAAAACGTGCCGCCAGAAGAGTTCCTGATTTCGCGCAAAGCAAAGAGCATCGCAGACGCTACGTTTGTGGGCCATCGCGTGTCTCGCACGATGAGCGAGCTGAAGTCGATGGGCTACAAAGACATTGAACAGATCACCAGCGACGATCAAGCGACATCCATGAACATGGAGCGCATCGAGCGCATGGGGTATGACGATGAGTTGGCCTATCTGAGCACAGACACCGTCCAGACGATGGACGATTCGCAGCGCCAGGTGTGGGTGACAGAGTGCTATCTGCGTGTTGACTTTGACGGCGACGGCATCGCAGAACTTCGCAAGGTGGTGCGTGCTGGCAATCAGATTCTCGACAACGAAATCTGCGACGTTGCCCCGTTCGTGAGCATCACGCCAGTGCCGATGCCTCACAAGTTCTTCGGTTTGTCTGTCGCTGATCTGGCAATGGAGGGCCAGAAGGTCAACACCATGCTGCTTCGCGGCGTGCTGGACAACACATACCTGTCAATCAATGGCCGCTACTTTGCCGTTGAAGGCCAGGTGAACCTTGACGACCTGCTGACATCGCGTCCGGGGGGTGTTGTTCGCATCAAGGCCCCCGGCATGGCTGGTCGGTTGGATCAAGGCGCTGGCGATGCTCAGTTGGGCATGGGCATGCTTGAATACATGAAGGGGTTCCAAGAGGATGCCACCGGCTGGACCCGCTACAACCAGGGATCGGATGGTGACAGCCTGAACCAGACCGCCACTGGCGTGAATCAGATCACCAACCGCGCAGACATGCGCTTGGACCTGATCGCCCGTAACTTTGCCGATGGCTTCCGCGATCTGTTCCGCATGATGCTGAAGCTGTGCGCTCAGTACCAGCAAAAAGAAGATGTGGTCAAGCTGTGCGGACAATGGACGCAGATCAACCCGCGCGAATGGCGCAACGGCTTTGACATCACCATCAATGTCGGCTTGGGCACAGGCTCCAAGGACCAGTTGGTCGCTCACCTGACGATGTTGGGGCAGCAGCAAGCGCAGGGGCTTGCAATCGGCATCGCCCAGCCAAAGAACCTGTATGAAACGGCCAAGGAGTTGACAAAGGCTCTTGGGCTGAAAGGCGACGACCGTTTCTGGACTGATCCAAGCCAAAGCCCGCCTCAGCAAAAGCCGGACCCGGAAGCCGCAAAGGCTCAGGCTCAGATGCAGATTGAGCAGATGAAGGCACAACTGAAGGCGCAAACCGACCAACAGTCCAAAGAGGCCGAAGTGATGTTGGAGCGTGAGCGCATGCAGATGCAGGCTCAGGTGGACACACATCGTCAGCAGGTTGAGGCGCAACAGAAAGCGCTTGAGGCCCAAAACGCGCGCGAGTTGCAGCAGTTGAAGATGGAAGCTCAGATGCAGCTTGAGCAGTTCAAGGCTCAGATGCAGCAAGAAACCGCTTTGATGGTCGCGCGCATCAACGCGGAAGCGCAGATCATGCGTGCTGAGCTTCAGGCATCGGCAACGCCTGCGGAAGCGACTCCTGGCATGGACAAGGCCGCAGACAACGCAATTGATGACGCAGATGACAAAACCGATTGAGCAGCGCATCTACGAAGGCAACCGCGCCAAGGAAGTTCTCGACAATGAGGTCTTTCAAGCGGTCTTCGCAGACATCGAACAGGAGTACGTTGAAGCATGGATGAGCAGCCCAGCAAGAGACGCGGAAGGCCGCGAAAAGCTCTGGAGTTACGTGATGCTGCTGCGCAAACTGAAAGCGCAGATCACAACGACGCTGGAGACGGGGCAACTGGCGAAGCTGGACATGGAGCACAAGCGCACATTGATGGATCGGGCGAAAGATGGCCTGACTTCGTGGCGCGGGTGACAGCTGCCTTTGCCTCAGATCATCGATTGCGCAACGTCTGGCACCCAGACCCAGCCTACCCCGTCATTCATTTGGCTAATGCCTCAATCAACGTGTTTCATGGGCCTGTCAAGGGTCAATTGAGCACAGCAGACATCATCGAAATCTGACGGAAGCGCACCCCGTCGATGGCCCGCCCTGAGCAATCTAGGCGGGCTTTTTGTTGCGCGTTTGGGTATCGCTGAGAAGCGCCCCCAGGAGATGTGTAAATGGACAATCCGAGCACGGAATCCACCCCGTTGAATGTTGATGGCGCAGCCGCAGCATTTGCCGAATTGCTTGATCCCAAGAAGGACTCGCCCAGCGAACAACCTGAAGAGGTCAAGGATGAAGCGCCCGAAGCTGAAGAGGTGGAAACGCCTGAAGCTGAGGTAGAGGCCGAAGACGACCCGCTTATCACCATCAAGGTGAATGGCGAAGAAATCCAAGTGCCATTGAGCGAGCTGAAGAACGGCTATCAGCGTCAATCGGACTACACGAAAAAGACCATGGAGGCGGCAGAGCAGCGAAAGGCTGCTGAAGCCGAGGTGCAGAAGGCTACGCAAGAGCGCCAAGCCTATGCAGCCAACCTCCAGAGAATGCAAGCGCAACTTGAGGTTGCCTTGCAGGATCAGCAAAACATCAACTGGCAAGAGTTGCTGAACACTGATCCGCAAGAGTATCTGAAGCAGCGGCACCTCTTTGAACAGAGGCAAGCAGCGTTGCAACAGACATTCGCGGAGCAGCACCAACTCCAACAGGTGATGCAGGCCGACGAGCAGGCACGACATCAAAGCTACTTGAAGCAGCAGCAGGACGAACTCCTTGCCAAGTTGCCAGAGTGGAAGGATGCGAAGAAGGCTCAAGCCGAAAAGCTGGCAATCCGTAGCTACCTGATCGAACAGGGCTACGCAGAGCAAATGGTGGACAACCTGGCAGAAGCCAACATGGTTGTGACTGCCCGCAAAGCCATGCTGTTTGACCAAATGATGGCAAAGGCCAAAGCCGCCGAAAAGAAGGTGGCTACCTTGCCGCAGAAGGTCGAGAAGCCTGGCACGGGTGCGAATCCAAGCCTGGATCGCAGGACATCGGCTTTCCAAAAGCTGTCCAAGTCTGGCCGCGTTGAAGACGCTGCTGCGGTGTTCGCTTCCCTTCTTTGATCTAACGCCGAGAGGCGCTGAGAGACATCATGGCCGCACCTACCAATACCTACCTGACGACTGCCGACGTTGGCCGTCGTGAAGACCTGACCGATGTGATCTACCGGATCACGCCCACCCAAACCCCCGTGCTGAACATGGCCGCCAAAACCAAGGCGACCAACACCCTGCACGAATGGCAAGTGCAAGACCTGGCTTCGGCTGCGTCGAACGCACAAGCTGAAGGCGACGACGCTTCGGCGAAAACGGTCACCCCGACCGTGCGCCTGACCAACCGCACCCAGATCAGCACCAAGACCGTCTTCGTGTCTGGCACCGAAATGGCGTCGAACACCGCTGGCGTCAAGGACATGCTGGCCTACCAGATGTCTCTGGCATCGGCTGAAATCAAGCGCGACATGGAGTTGGACCTGACGCAGCGTGATGTGTCGGCAACGTCCCCCCGCGCTTCGCGTGGTCTGCGCGGCTGGGTGGTGGACAACGTCAACAACAACGGCGGCACGCTGGCTTCGTACACCCTCAACACCGGCTACACCGCTGGCACCCAACGTGCCTTCACTGAAACCCAACTGAAGGACGTGCTGCAAAAGCAGTACACCGCTGGTGGTGAGCCTGACTACGTCATGCTGTCGCCTGCTGCCAAGCAGACCTTCTCGTCGTTCTCTGGTAACTCCACCCGTTTCGACAAGGGTGAAGACGCCAAGCTGTATGCCGCTGTGGACATCTACGTGTCCGACTTCGGTGAACTGACGGTGATCCCCAACCGCTTCCAGGCTGCACGTGATGTGTTTGTGCTGCAAAGCGACAAGCTGGCAGTTGCTTACCTGCGTCCGTTCTTCACCAAGGAACTGGCTGCAACGGGTGATGCTGAGAAGCGCGAACTGATCGTGGAATGGACTCTGGAGTGCCGCGCCCCCAAGGCCCACGGCGCTGTCTACGACATTTCCTGATCGGTGATCTGAGCGGGGGGCTTCGGCTCCCCGTTTTTCCTCTTAACGCTGAGAAGCGCTGGAGAACATATGTCCCAAATCTACGGCGGCGGCTTCGTCACTGTCACCACGACTGGCCTGACGGTCACATCGTCCGCCACCTCCACCGCCTACGCCATCCCGAACGCTTCGGATGGTAACAAGCCGCGCTTCATCCGTGTGGCCTCTACCGCTGAGAGCTATGTGAAGTTGGGCACTTCGTCTGGCGTCACTGCCACGACCAATGACTTGCTGATTCAGCCGTCTGACTCCGAAAAGATGTTTGTCCCTAACGGTGTGACGCACATCGCCGTGATCCAAGGCGCTGGCGCTGCCAAGGTCAACATCGTTCCGCTGGAGAACATCTGATGCGCACGGTCACGGAAGGGCTCGGCGGCGTCAAGTCGGTGATCCAGTTGAACAGCGATGGTTCGCTGACAACTGGCACGATTCAGGATTGCACGCCCATCGCTGAATACGCCAAGGCGCGTCACAACGCTGGCCTAACGGGCTCCAGTGACATGAAGTTGGCGGCATCCATTCCTTTCGTGATTGTTGAGAAGTACTGCAACGACAACAACATCACGTTCGCAGAGTTCTCCCGCGACAAAGCGCACACACGTCGGCTTCTGACTGACCCAGCGCTTGCGCACTTCCGCATCTGGAAGGGGGCAGTGTGAGCCTGTCCACGTACTCAGACCTGAAGGCGGCGATTGCCACGTGGCTGAATCGCCCAGACCTGACGGCATCCATTCCAGACTTCATCACATTGGCTGAGGCTCGGATTGCGCGCGATTTGCGCCTCCGCTCGCAAGTTGTCGCGGCGACGATCACAACGACGGCCAACACCCAGGGCGCACCTTTGCCTGATGGTTGGCTGGAGTTTGAAAACGTCAGTGTGGTCAGCTCTCCCGACACCCAACTGACCTACGTGAACATCCAGCATCTGGACACCAAGTTCCCGAACAACGGCCAGGCTGGCAAGCCGGTGGTGTACTCGATTGAGGGCCAGCAGATCCTTTTTGGGCCTGTGCCTGATGGTGCTTACTCGGTGTCAACGCTGTACTACAAGCGGCTGGATGCGTTGAGTGTCACGCCCACAAACTGGCTTTTGACGAACCATCCCGGCATCTACTTGTGGGCGGCTTTGGCTGAGTCTGCGCCATTCTTGAGAGAGGACGCGCGCGCGGTTGTCTGGGAGAAGAAGTATCAGATGGAGTCTGACGCCCTCCAAGACGCTGACACCAAAGGCCAGTTCTCTGGCTCTGCTCTGCGGGTGCGTGCGGTATGACTCCATTGCTCGGCTTCTCCCCCGACGTTGAGCCCACCACTCCTGGCGCGATGCTGGACGTGCAAGGGATCATCCCCTATGAGGCCGGGATGAGGTCTGCGCCTTCCGCTGTGTCGGCTGGCCTGTCGTCGCTCGTTGCTGCGTGCTACGGCTCGGCTGTGGTGCGTTCGTTGTCAGGGTCTAGCCGGTTCTTTGCTGGAACTGCGTCGAATCTGTACGAGGCAAGCGGCACGACGTGGGGCAGTGTCGGCGGTAGCTACGCCCTGGGCACGGATGATCGCTGGTCATTTACGGGCTTTGGCAATGATGTACTTGCTTCCAACGGATCGACGGTGATCCAGCGCAGCACGGGGGCGGGCTTCTCGGCAGTCTCTGGTGCGCCAAAAGCAAAGCTGCTGGTTGCATCGAAGGGCTTTGTGATGGCCCTGGCGACGAACGAGGGCACTTATGGTGACTCGCCTGATCGCTGGTGGTGCTCTGCCTTGCTCAACGTCACGGATTGGACGCCAGCGATTGCGACTCAGTGCGCGACTGGCCGTCTGATTGGCGGCTCTGGCCCGATCAATGCGGCGGTGCGCTTCGGTGATGACATCGTGGTGTACAAGTCCCGCGCCATGTTCCTCATGTCCTACGTGGGTGGTGATGTGGTATGGCAGTCCACACAGGT
>JAVLFO010000359.1:0-5641 GCA_046052805.1 Aquabacterium sp.
TCTACACTCGACTAGTCGTCGGCAGCGTCAGATGTGTATAAGAGACAGCCCCCTCGACGGCATGCGCCAATGTGGGCGACACGCTCAGGTGGCTCACCACTGCATCCACATCGTCGATGAGCTGATGTGCGTGCAGCTGGCGCAGCTGCGCCGTGATGTAGGACAGCACCTTGGCGCGGGTGTCTGCGTTGACGTCATGGATGCGCACGTCGACACCTGCGCGGGCGAACACGATGGCCCAACCCGCGCCCACCAAGCCCGCGCCCACCACGGCCACATGCCGCCCATGCAGGATTTGCTGATTCAGTTCATCCATGGCGACTCACATCAAGCGTTGTGGGCCACGCCGGCATAGGGCACATCTTGGTGGCCATAGCGACGAACGCGGATGTTGGCTTGCTCGCCGTGCGCGGTCATGCCTTCCATGGCGCACAAGCGCGAGCAGTAAGCGCCCACCAAAGCACTGGCCTCGTCGGTCAGCACACGCTGGTAGGTGCAGGTCTTGATGAACTTGCCCACCCACAAGCCGCCCGTGTAGCGCGCAGCCTTGCCAGTGGGCAAGGTGTGGTTGGTGCCGATGACCTTGTCGCCATAGGCCACGTTGGTGCGCGCCCCCAAGAACAAGGCGCCGTAGTTCTTCATGTGGTTCAAGAAGTGGTCCGGGTCGCGCGTCATGACCTGCACGTGTTCAGAGGCGATGCGATCGGCCTCTTGCACCATTTCGTCGAGGGTGTCGCACACGATCACTTCGCCATAGTCGCGCCACGACACGCCCGCCGTGTTGGCTGTGGGCAAGATCGTCAGCAGGCGTTCAACCTCTTTGATGGTGTCTTCGGCCAATTGACGCGAGTTGGTCAGCAGCACGGCCGGCGTGTTGAAACCGTGCTCTGCTTGGCCCAGCAAGTCGGTGGCGCACAGTTCGGCGTCCACGCTGTCGTCGGCAATGATCAAGGTCTCAGAGGGGCCAGCGATGAGGTCGATGCCGATGCGGCCAAAGAGTTGGCGCTTGGCTTCGGCCACAAAGGCGTTGCCGGGGCCGACCACCATGGACACAGGCTCGATGGTTTGCGTGCCCAAAGCCATGGCGGCAATGGCTTGCACGCCACCGAAGGTGTAGATCTCATCGGCGCCGCCCAAATGCATGGCCGTCACCACCGACGGGTGCGGCTTGCCTTGCACGGGTGGCGATGCCGTGATGATGCGGGGCACACCCGCCACCTTGGCGGTCACCACGCCCATGTGGGCCGATGCGATCAAAGGAAACTTGCCACCGGGCACATAGCAGGCCACGCTGGCCACAGGCATGTTCTTGTGGCCCAACACCACGCCGGGCATGGTCTCGACTTCGACGTCCTTCATCGAGTCGCGCTGGATTTGCGCGAAGTTGCGCACCTGGGCTTGCGCGAATTCGATGTCGGAGCGCTGGCCAGGCGACAAGCTGCGCACGCAGGCTTCGATCTCGGCTTGCGACAGGCGGAAGCTCTCTGGCGACCAGTTGTCGAACTTCTTGGACAGCTCGGCCACGGCCGCATCGCCGCGCGCTTCCACGTCTTCCAAGATGGCGGTGACGGTGTCGCGCACCTTGTGCGCATCGTTGGTCTTCAGGTCTTGGCTACGGCCTTGCTTCAGGTAAGTGATCATGGTGTTTGCTCCTTCGGATGTTCAGGGGATTCGTTGGTGGTCAGTGATCACGGCGGTGTGACCAGAGCGCCCGAGATGCGTGCCACCAGCCATTTGGACGGCGAGTACAAGGCAGCCAGGCGCATGAGCTTGTTCGACCAGCCCGGCATCACCATGGTCTGGCCTCGCATCAAGGCGTCAAAGCCTTGGCGCGCCACGACCTGCGGCGTCATGTACAAGCGGCTCACGCGGGACTCGTCTTTCAAGCCAGCGGTGCTGAAGAATTTGGTGGCCACAGGGCCTGGGGCCAAGTGGGTGCAGGTCACGCCCGTGCCGCGCAGGTCGTCGGCCAGGCCTTCTGAAAAGCTCACCACATAGGCTTTGCTGGCCGAATAGCCAGCCTCCAGACCATGCGGCAGGATGTAGCCTGCGATGGAGCTGACGTTGAGGATGCGGCCTTTGCCTCGGGCCACCATGCCGGGCACAACGTTCAGCACCAACTCAGAGAGCGCCATCACATTGACCTGCAACATGTCTCGCATGCGCTTCATGTCGTACTCGTGCACCTTTTGGCCCACGATGCCAAAGCCGGCGTTGTTGATGAGGTAGTCCAAGGTGACGCCCTCGGCCTTGACAAAGGCCATCAGCTTGCTGACGCCATCGGGCTCGGCCAGGTCAGAGGCCACCACCCGAACGTCCACCCCGTGACGCGCCCGCAGTTCAACGGCCAAGGCCTGCAGCTCAGGCAAGCTGCGGGGTGATGCCGTGGCGACGATGTTGATGCGGTGGGCCGCAAACAGCCGGCAAAACTCCGTGCCGATGCCCGATGAGGCCCCTGTGATCAATGCGTGACTCATGTGGTGTGTTCCGAATCAAGTGCGGGACGGGCGCAATGGCAAAGCGCTCAGAAATTGGCGATAGATGGCGGCCACTGCCCCGGGGCGCTCGACCATGGGCATGTGCCCCACCGCAGTCATCACTTCAAGCCGGGCATTGGGCAAAGCAGCTTTCCAAAGAGGCGCGGCGCTCACGTCGATGAGCCGATCAGCCTTGCCCCACACCACCAGGGCAGGCGCCTTGACCTGCGGCAACAAAGACGGCAACTCGTCAAATCGGTGCACCTGAGGGAAGATCACCGACAGCTCGGCGCGGCGCTCGATGTAGTGGTCTGCGATCGCGTTGAGCACGAAGCCCGGCATCCAGGGCGGCGAAGCCATGGTCATGGGATAAAACCGCGCAAAACCCTCACGCGAGTCGATCAAGAAAGGGTTCTGCCCCTTGGCCATCAGGTGATCGAGCTCGCTGGTGCGAGGCTGCTTCAAGCCGCCGGGGTTCACAAAGGTCACCGACAGCACGCGATCAGGATGCTGCGCGGCCAGACACGCCGCGATGTACCCCCCCATCGAGTTGCCAATCACATGTGTCTTGTCAACCTTCAATGCATTGAGCAGACCAATGAGGTGGCTGGCTTGGCTGGTGGGGCTGTAAGACCAAGCGTGACTGAAGCCTGTCTCACCATGGCCCAGCATGTCGGGGATGATCACCTGGTGTCGGCTGGCAAAGTGCCGCGCAAAGCGAGCCCAGACCTCTTTGTCGGCGCTGACGCCGTGCAGCATCAAGATGGGCTCGCCGCGCCCCTTTGATCGGTACAAGGTGGTGGCCTTGCCGTCGACCTGGATCACTTCTTTGCGCAGCCCATACAGCCTGGCCTCGGCGGCCGAGATCAAGTCATACGTCAACTGGCCCAGGCGGGCCGACAGATCGGTTGAATGCGCGGTGTGATGGCCCATGTCTTTGCCCCTCAATGACGTGGATCAACCGTGCATGAGCTTCTTGGACACCAGCACCGAGACCGGTTGGTACCAAGAGCCCAGCAGGCGCACAAAGAAGTCAGTGAACTTGGCGTCATAGCCAATCAACAAGCGGCGCTGATTGCGCTCAACCGCACCGATGATTTGGCGGGCTGCGCTTTCCGCCGTGGTCACATTCAGGATCTTGTCAAAGCGTGCACGCGAGGCTTCAGCGTCTTGGCCCGTGTGCGCACTGATGCTGCCGTCCATGCGTGCCGTCATGGCGATGCTGGTGCGGATGCCACCAGGGTGAACACAGGTGGCGCTGACGCCGCAGTTCTCGATGTCAAGCTCTTGGCGCAAGGACTCGGTGAAGCCACGCACCGCGAACTTGCTGGCGTTGTAAGTGCCTTGCGTGGGCGAAGCCAGAATGCCAAATAGGCTGGAGGTGTTGATCACATGCCCTTCACCGGCCTTTTTCAGGTGCGGCAAAAAGGCTTGCGTGCCCCACACCACGCCCCAGAAGTTGATGCCCATGATCCATTCGAAGTCTTCGCGCTTGACGGTTTCGAGGAACGCGCCCAAGGCCACGCCGGCGTTGTTGAAGATCATGTTGACCTTGCCGTGATCGGCCACGACCTGATCGGCCCAGGCAAAGACCGCATCGCGATCGGCCACATCCAGCCGCTGCGCCGTGACCTTGACGCCGTGCCGGCGCGCCATCTCGACGGTCTCGGCCAAGCCTTTTTCATTCACGTCGCTCAGCGCCACATGGCAGCCACGTTGGGCGAGGTCCAAGGCCAACATGCGGCCCATGCCCGATGAAGCGCCGGTGATGGCCGCGACCTTGTTTTTGAAGTTTTTCATGTGGTTTCCTCGGTCTCACTTGAACTGGTGGTGTTGGGGCTTGAAGGACTTGGCCATGAGCCTGTAGGTGAAGCTGAAACCCGGGAACATGGCGATGACGTGGCCGCTCTTGCTCTTGTACCAACTGGTGCAGCCACCCGATTGCCACACCGTTTGCTTCATCTCGCGGTGGATCATGGTGGTGTAGTCGTGCTCGGCCTGCGAGGTCACCTCAATGCTTTGCGCGCGGCACGCTTGGGTGGCCGCGATGGCTTGGGTGATGTAGGCCATCTGCGCTTCGATGACAAAAATGGCCGAGGTGTGCCCGATGCCGGTGTTGGGCCCGGTGACCACAAACAGGTTCGGAAAGCCCGGGATGGTGGTGCCCAGGTAAGCGCGCGGAAACTCGGCCCACTTTTGCTGAATGGACACGCCGCCTTTGCCAATCACGGGGTAAGACAGCACGCCATCGGTCGCGTCATAGCCCGTCGAGTACACGATGAGGTCGAGGTCGAGCTGCTGGCCTTGGGTCGTGAGGATGCCGCGCTCGTTGATCTCGGCGATGCCATCGTCACGGGTGTGCAGGCTCACGTTGGGCCGCGACAAGGCCGGGTACAGCGTGCTCGACAAAATGATGCGCTTGCACCCGATGGTGTAGTCGGGCGTCAGGGCCGCTCGCAGCTTGGGGTCGGGCAATTGCGTGCGAAGGTGCTTGAGGGCCTGACGCTGGGCCACGGCATTGAGCAAGGTCTTGGAATACTTGAAGCCAATCACGCGGCTCTCCAGCTCCCAGTAGATGGCCGTGCGCAGCGCCTTGTAGACCAGCTTGGATCCGAGCAATGCGCGCTGCCACGGCTTGAACACCCGATCAGGGCGGGGCAAGACCCAATGTGGCGTGCGCTGAAAGACGTCCAGCTTCGCCACGTCGGGGGCGATGGCCGGGATCACCTGCGCCGCACTGGCGCCGCTGCCGATGACCGCCACCCGCTTGCCCTTGATGTCGTAGCCGTGGTCCCAGCTGTTGGTGTGGAAGCTGTGGCCCTTGAAGGTGTCGCGGCCTTTGAACGCCGGGATCACAGGCGTGCTCAAGGGCCCGGACGCGTTGATCAGGAACTGGGCCTCGAACACCCCTTGGTGCTCGGTGTGGACTCGCCAAAGACTCTGCACCTCGTCCCACACGACCTTTTGCACGTTGGCATTGAGCTGAGCCTTCTCGCGCAGGCCGTGCTTGTTCAACACGTGATGGGTGTATTCCACCAACTCTCGCTGGCCAGCGAACATCTGGCTCCACGGGTAGGGCTCGAACGACAGTGAGTAAAGCGGCGACTGCACGTCCACGGCCGCCCCTGGGTAGCTGTTTTGGCTCCAGGTGCCGCCCATCCAAG
>JAVLFO010000360.1:0-2254 GCA_046052805.1 Aquabacterium sp.
CGCAGCGCCTGGGTGGTGGGCGACTTGCCCTTTGGCAGCTACCAAGAAAACCGCGAGCAGGCCTTGCGCTCCAGCGTGGCCCTGATGCAAGCCGGCGCGCACATGGTCAAGCTCGAAGGCGGCGGCTGGACAGCTGACACCGTGCACTTTTTGACCGAGCGCGGCATCCCCGTTTGTGCCCACCTGGGTTTGACCCCGCAGAGCGTGCACGCCTTGGGTGGCTACCGCATCCAGGGCCGTGATGAGGCCGGTGTGGCCACCATGCGCAAGCACGCCACCGAGCTGGCCCAGGCGGGTGCCGCCATGATGGTGCTGGAGCTGATGCCATCGAGCGTGGCCGCCCTGGTCCAGGCCGACAACCCCGGCTTGATGACGATTGGCATCGGCGCTGGCAAGGCCACGGCAGGGCAGGTGCTGGTGTTGCACGACATGCTGCACATCACCCGCGGCAAGTTGCCTCGCTTCGTTCGCAACTTCGCCGCCGAAGGTGGCACGGTGGACGAGGCCATTGCCCGCTATGTGGCGGCAGTGAAGGATGGCAGCTTTCCTGACGAGGCGCTGCACGCTTACTGATTGCAAGCGGCGACATCCTGCGTGAACCCGCCGCCCCATTGACCTCATTGAGCTGATTGACAGCAAACACCCCGATCGCCATGAAGCTGATCCACACCATTGCAGAACTGCGCGCCGCCACGGCCGCAGCACCCGCTGCCCCCGTGTTCGTGCCCACCATGGGCAACCTGCATGAAGGTCACCTGGCCCTGATCAAGCAGGCACGCGACATCGCTGGCACCAGTGGCAGCCCGGTGGTCGCCAGCATCTTCGTTAACCGCCTGCAATTTGGCCCCAACGAAGACTTCGACACCTACCCGCGCACCTTGGCGCGCGATGCCGAGTTGCTGCAAGCCGCCGGTTGCGACATCTTGTTTGCCCCGTCTGAGGCCGAGCTGTACCCGCAGCCTCAAGGCTTCAAGGTCGTGCCGCCAACTGAGCTGGCCGACATCCTCGAAGGTGCTTTCCGCCCCGGTTTTTTCACCGGTGTGAGCACGGTGGTGCACAAGCTGTTCAACCTGGTCCAGCCCAAGGCCGCAGTCTTTGGCAAGAAGGACTACCAGCAGCTCATGGTGATCCGCAACATGGTGGCGCAAATGGGTTTGCCCATCCAGATCGTGGGTGGCGACACGTCGCGCTCCGATGCTGGGCTGGCGCTGTCCTCGCGCAACGGCTACCTCAGCGAGGCTGAGCGTGCCGAGGCGCTCACTTTGATCCGCCTGTTGCGTGGCATTCAGGCCCAAGCGCGTACCACGACATCGCTGACACCGGCGCTCCTCACGGCCTGGGAAGACGCGGCCATGGCCGAGTTGCGCCAGCGCGGCTGGGCGCCCGACTACGTGATGGTGCGTCGCCAGCGCGACCTGCACCCCGCCACCGAGCATGAGTTGGTCGCCGGCTTGGATGCCACGCCTTTGGTCACCCTGGTGGCCGCCAAGCTGGGCCGAACCCGTTTGATCGACAACCTCGAGGTCTGAGGCCCGCCGGGGTGTTGCTGAAGGGCCTATGGGCTCTTGGGTTCACGTGCTCTGCATGGGCGCGATCGATTGCAAAAACTCGATGGCCTCGGCCTCGACCCGGCTGCGGCGCATGGGCGGCAGGCTTTGCCAAATGCGGCGGCCGTAGGGCTTGTCGATCAGGCGCGTGTCGCAAATCATGAGCACGCCGTGGTCGCCTTCGCTGCGGATCAGCCGCCCCGCACCTTGCTTCAAAGCGATGATGGCTTGAGGCACTTGGTGGGCCATGAAGGGGTTGCCGCCGTTGCGCTCCAGCAGCTCAAGGCGCTTGGCCAGCACGGGGTCATCGGGCGGGGCAAAAGGCAGCTTGTCGATCACCACCAGCGTGAGCGCATCGCCCTTGACGTCGATGCCTTCCCAGAAGCTGTGGCTGCCCACCAGCACCGCGTTGCCGGCACGGCGGAAGTCGTCCAGCAAAGTGGGGCGGGGCGCATCGCCTTGTTGCAGCACCGGGAAGGGGTCATCGCCCTCTTTGAAGACCTGCTTGAGGCGCTCGGCGGCCTTGGCCACGGCGCGCAAGCTGGTGCACAGCACAAAGGCGCGTCCCTTGTTGGCGCGGATCAGGGGCAGGGCAGCATCGATCACGGCGTCGGTGTGGCCGGGGTCAGAGGGTTGCGGCATCTTGGCCGGCACATACAGCATGGCCTGCGTGGGGTAGTCGTAAGGGCTTGACCACGACTGGCAGT
>JAVLFO010000361.1:0-2362 GCA_046052805.1 Aquabacterium sp.
ACTCGACTAGTCGTCGGCAGCGTCAGATGTGTATAAGAGACAGGGCTTGGTCCAAGGGCTTGCCGGTTTTGGCCATCGATGGCGATTGGTCGCGCGGCTACACACCTCGCTCGGGCCCACAAGCGGCTTATGTCAGCGGACGTGTCGAGGCCGGGGCGCAGTTTGCTTGGGCCGCCCGTGGGTCTGAGCCTGAGGCCGTGCCTGCGCAGGCACTGGCCTCGGCGTGGCGCATGGGTTTGCTGGCGCGCGCCGACGCCACGGCCAAAGCCTCGGGCGATGCGGCTCAGGTGCTGTACCACTACCAAAGCCGCACCGACCCCGGCGCGCCGGCCGTCTACAACGCCGATACCGACTTGCAGATCTGGAGCGGTCGTGGCGTGGCCTTGCACACGCCCGGCTGGCAGCTGGGCTCCATCACCCTGGACGCCGGTTGGGACCACCTCGTGTTGCAGCGTTTGCGCACGCTGCAAACCCGTGGCCAGGTGGCCTACACAGCGCAGGGCAGCTACGCCTATCAAGGGCAATTGCGCGACGATGACAACAAAGCCAGCACCCTGTTCATGGCGCCTGCTGCTGCGCAAGGCGTGGGCGATGCCTTGAGCCTGGGCTTGTCGTGGCGCCTGGGCGATGCCGGGCGTCCTGCCCTTGCGCCCTGGATGCCCGATGTCGTGCAGGTGCAAATGCAAGACCTGTGGTCGAACCTGCGCTGGGCGGGTGTCAACGGCAACGATGCGCTGCTCGACAGCGAGGTCAGCGTGCGCACGCCCGATGGCTACACCGCTTACCGCGCCGCCATCCAGGGGCAGTACACCCGGCGCACCGTGCACAGCCGCATCCCCATGACGACACAGGTGCAGCTCAATTGGGCTGGTGATGGACAAAGCTGGAGCTGGCGCATGCGCGAGCGTTTGGGCTTGCTGCAAAACTGGCTGGGTTGGCAAAGCGGTGGCGCGGTGGGCTGGCGCGTGGCGATCGAGCCCGTGGCCGGTGCCGCCCAAGTGGGCGTGGACTGGCGCGGCCTGAGCCTGATCTACCTGACAGACCGCCTCGACGCTGGAGGGCATGCGCGCGGTATGCAGCTCAGTTGGGCGACACCTGGTTTCTGAGCGCGGCCATACCGTCGGTCTTGTCCGACAATGGCGCCCATGAGCCTGGGTGAATTCGACCTCATTGAACGTTATTTCTGGCGGCCTGCCAGCCAGGGGCCGCGCCACGCCGTGGTCGGCAATGGCGACGACTGCGCCGTGCTGGCGCCGCGGTCTGGCATGCACTGGGCCGTGTCCACCGACACCTTGGTCGAAGGGCGGCACTTCTTGTCGACCGTGATGCCCAGCCGTTTGGGGCACAAGGCCTTGGCCGTCAATTTGTCAGACCTGGCCGCGTGCGGTGCCACCCCGGTGGCGTTCACTTTGGCCTTGACCTTGCCGCGCGTGGACGAGGCGTGGCTGGCCGGCTTTGCCCAGGGCTTGCTCGACATCGCCGACGCGCATGGCTGTGAGTTGGTCGGGGGCGACACCACCGCCGGCCCCTTGGCCATTGGCATCACGGTGATGGGCGAGGTGCCTGAGGGCCAGGCGCTGTTGCGCTCGGGGGCGCAGGCCGGCGACGACCTGTGGGTCAGCGGTTTGCCCGGCCAGGCGCGGCTGGCGCTGGAGGCCTTTCGCGGCACCTTGCCAGGCGGGCTGCCTGGCGCCACCTTCGAGGCCGTGCGGCTGGCCATGGAATGCCCCACGCCGCGCGTGGCGCTCGGCCAGGGCTTGCGCGGCGTGGCCACGTCGGCCATCGACGTGTCAGACGGCCTCTTGGGCGACTTGGGTCACATCTTGCGCCGCAGCCGCGTGGGTGCCAGCATCGCCCTCGACGCCTTGCCACTGAGCCCGCACTTGGCCGCTCAGCCACGCCACACCCAACTCGACTGCATCTTGGCCGGTGGCGACGACTACGAGCTCGTCTTCACCGCGCACCCGGCCCACCGCCAGCAGGTGCAGGCCTTGGGCGCGAGCTTGGGTTTGGTCCTCAGCCGCATCGGCCAGATCGAAGCCGAGCCTGGGCTTCGCCTGTGGCAGGGCGGTCTTGACCAGGGCTTGTCTTCAGGGGCGACGAGCCAGAGCGTGCCCAACCGCTGGACCGCTTTTGACCACTTCAAGGGGGCCGCATGAACGCCACCCCCAATGTGACCCCGCAGGCACCGCGCCGCCCCACCGTGCGCATTTTGTTGGGCCACCCTGCGCACTTCATGGCCTTGGGCGCGGGCAGCGGGTTGAGCCCCATCGCGCCGGGCACCGTTGGCACGCTGTGGGGCTGGGTGAGCTTTGTGGCTTTGCAGCAGGCTTTGGGCACGGGCCCGCAGGCCGATCTGGTG
>JAVLFO010000362.1:0-1671 GCA_046052805.1 Aquabacterium sp.
AGAGACAGGTGCAGACCACGATCTTCTTGCCGCCAGCCAAGGCTTCAGCCAGCTCGCCGCTTTTGCTCTGGCTCTCTCCCTTGATGGTGGCCACCACGCCAGCCGTGCGCTCGAAGTCGAATATGGCCTCTTGCAGCTGGGTGTCGAGCACGGTGCGGTCGCTCACCACCAGCACGGTGCTGAACACCTTGTTGTTGGCATCGTCATGCAGGTCGGCCAGGAAGTGGGCCGTCCAGGCAATCGAGTTGGTCTTGCCGCTGCCCGCGCTGTGCTGAATCAGGTACTTTTGGCCCGCACCCTCTGCCGTCACTGCCTTTACCAGTTGGCGCGTAGCGTCGAGCTGGTGGTAGCGTGGGAACAGCACAGAAGTGACTTGCTTCTTGCTGTCGCGCTTGGTGACCAGGTAGCGGCCGATGATCTCTAGCCAGCTGTCTCGCTGCCAGACCTGTTCCCACAGGTAATTGGTGCGATGGCCTTTGCCATTGGGCGGGTTGCCAGCAGCGCCATGGTCGCCCAGGTTGAAGGGCAGGAAGTAGGTGCTCGGCCCTTGCAGCTTGGTCGTCATCATTACCGTGCGGTTGGTGACGGCGAAGTGCACCAGCGCCCCCCGGGGGAAGTCCAGCAGGGGCTCAGCGTAAGGCTTGCCCTTGGGTTTGGGGATGCGGTCAAAGCGGTATTGGTCCACCGCCTCGTTGATGCCCTGGGTGAACTCTGATTTCAACTCGGCCGTGGCCACCGGAATGCCGTTCAAGAACAGCACCAGATCGATGATGTCGTCGTGGTTGGTGCGCACCTGGCGCACCACGCGCAGCCGGTTGGCGGCGTAGCGGGCTTCCAGTTCTGGGTTCATGGCCAGCGCGGGCTTGAACTGCGCGAACTTGATGGGCGCTTTGGGCCCCATCATCTCCAGGCCCACGCGCAGGATGTGCAGCGTGCCGTGCTCGTCCAACTGCTTGCGCAAGCGATCCAGCAGCATGGCCTCGGCATGTGTGCCATGTGTCTTGCTCAGGGCGGCCCAGGCATCGGGCTGGCTGGCTTGCACCCAGGCTAGCACGTCAGCAGGGAACAAGGCACGGGGCGTGTCATAGCCCTTGGCATCGCCTTCTGCATACAGCCAGCCGTTGGCGGCCAGGTGCTTGCAGATGTCGTTTTCGAATTCGATTTCCAGATGCAAAGCCACTTGTTCCCCCTGTTGGCTTCTTTTGGTTGACCACGCTTGTGTGGTCAGACGGTGTCTTCTGGGGCCTGCATCCAGGCCGGTATGTCTCGTTGGCCATGCAGCACACGCCACACGTCGATGTGGTCTGCGTGCTCTGCGTAAAACACCAGATGCGGGTATTGGTTCAGCGGCCAGGTGCGCAGCCCCGGCAAGTTCAGCTCATGGGCGTAACGTGGCGACCCTGTGGCCGGGTGGCGCCCGATGTGGGCATAGGCCTGAGCCAGCGCTTCAATGAAGCCCAGTGCCGCAACTTCGGCGTTCTCGCTCAGGTAATGGGCCAAGGCCTCGTCCACATCTTGAAGGGCCAGCTCACGCGGGATGACAGGCTTGGCCCTCACACTGGCCTGCGCGCCTTGCCTGCGGCGCGAACGCGTTGGCGCAGCCCCTCGAAATACGCCTCGCCCACCGGCGCTGTAGGCTTGGATGCGGCCCCGGCCAGGAGCAGTGCGCGC
>JAVLFO010000363.1:0-4406 GCA_046052805.1 Aquabacterium sp.
TGGCCTTGTCTGCCTTTGTGTTCATTGACGTGCTGGGCACCAGCCGCACGGTGTACGGCCTGGGCATGTCCACGCTGTCACTGTCCTACCTTCTCGGCACGGTGGTGTGCCGGCGCGTGCTGCCGTCCAAAGGGCTGATTCGCACCGTGCGCATGGCGGGTTGGTTCACGCTGGCCGGTGGCATCGCCATGGTGATGGTGTCGGTCCTGCAGTGGTCGCTCAAGGCCCCGCCACCCGCCTGGAGCCTGCTGCCCGGCCTGTGGCTGTATGCCTTCGCCCATGGCATCCACCAGCCTTGCGGTCAAACAGGGGTGGTCTCGGCCTTCCCCATGCAGGCGGGCGCGGCCTCGGCCTTGTCAGGCTTCACGCTGGCCAGCGTCGCCTTTGGGGTCGGCTCTGTGCTGTCTTGGTGGACCAGCTTGCCCGCTTGGGCTGGCACCCTCCACCCCATGACCCTCGGGATGGGCCTGGGCGCCATCTGCACGGCCTGGGTGGCCTTGGTTCGGGTGCCCCAACACGGCCTGCCCCACGCTTGACTCCCTCTACCCAACTGCGCATGAGTGTCCCTGACAACCCAACGCCATCCACCTGGATCCTTGCCGGCCCCACGGCCTGCGGCAAAACCGCCGCCGCATTGGCCTTGGCCGCCCAGGTCGACATCGAAATCATCAGCGTCGACTCTGCCCTGGTCTACAGAGGCATGGACATTGGCACCGCCAAGCCCAGCGCGGCCGAGATGGCGCAGGTGCCGCACCACCTGATCGACATCATCGACCCCACCGAGCGTTACAGCGCCGCCCGCTTTGTGCAAGACACCCAGCGTTTGATCGGTGAGATCCGCTCGCGTGGCCGCACACCGCTGCTCGTGGGCGGCACCATGCTCTACATCAAGGCCCTGCTCGATGGCATCGATGACATGCCCGCCGTGCCGGCCGAGGTGCGCGCACAGCTCGATGCGCGCATGCGCGAACAAGGCAGCGTGGCGCTGCACCTTGAGCTGAGCCAAGTGGACCCGATCACCGCCGCGCGCTTGGCCCCTGGCGACACCCAACGCATCCAGCGTGCACTGGAGATCTGGCACAGCACGGGCTTGCCCTTGTCGCACTTCCACAGCCAGGCCTCGCGCACAGGGCCAGCGCACCAAGCCACCCTGATCTCACTCGAGCCCAGCGACCGAACGTGGCTGCATGCACGCATCGCGCAGCGCTTTGATTTGATGGTCAAGGCAGGCTTCATCGAGGAGGTCATGGCTTTGCGCCGCCGCAGCGACCTGCACGTTGAGCTGCCCTCGATCCGGTGCGTGGGCTACCGTCAGGTTTGGGAAGCACTCGACGCAGGCTTGGACCTGAGCCAACCCAAAGTGGTGCGTGAAGTCATGGACAAAGGCATCGTGGCCACGCGCCAGTTGGCCAAACGTCAACACACCTGGCTACGCAGCATGCCGCAGCGGCAGGTGGTCGATTGTTGCGAAGGAAACGCCGTCGAGCGGGTATGGGTTGCGTTTCAAAGTCCTGCGTGACAAATACCGCGGTGCAGCATTCAAGAAAGCCGTTGCACAGCCGACTTATGAAGCATTCGCCAATGCGTGAAAGCGTCAGCATCTCAGGATCTGAACTTTCCCTTTTTGGTTGATGCGCCTGGCTTCATCACGGTGCATCCACCCTTTCACCGTGATCCGAGGCTCTGCCGTGACCGCCATCCAAAACCTCTCCGTCCGACAACGTTTGATCGCGTTGTGCGTGTTTCTGTGCCTCATCACCTTGGTGCCGCTGTCCAACCTCTTTCTCAACCAGAAAGCCAATTGGGACTTCAATGCGGCCGAGCAGCGCGGCATTGAGCCCGCCAACACCCTGGTTCAGGCCATTGCCCAAGTCCAGCGCCACCGGGGGTTGTCAGGCCCCTGGCTGCAAGACACCCAAGACGCCAACCCTGCACGCGGCGATGCCGCCACCAAGGCCGAGTCCACCTGGAAGGCGTTTGATCAACAATGGCAAAGCACAGGCCTAGACGACAAGCTGCTGGCTCGATCTGGGCAGTTGCGCAACACCTTCATGCAGCTTCAACAACGCGTTGCGGCGCGCAGCCTGCCCGCCGACGAGAGCTTTCAGCAGCACACCGCACTGGTCGACGAGATGCTGGGCCTGCTGTTTGATGTCAGTGGCAGCGCCAACCTGCTGTTTGATCCGCAAGACACCACTTACCTGATGATCATTGCTGGCTTTCAAGAAGGCCCGCGCATCACCGAATTGGCTGCCCGCATGCGTGGCCTCGGCACGGGCTATTTGAGCAACCAAGGTGGCTTTGCACATGACATCCAGCTGGCCATGGACACCCACGGCCGCCTGCTGGAGCGCATTGCGCACCTGCAAACTCACCTCAAAGCGGTGGCGCAGCGCCGCCCGGACCTGGGCAAGCGCATCGCTGAACCCGCCATGGCCAAGCTTGAAGCCTTGCGCGCTCTGTCGCAAGACACCCGCGCCATGCTGCAAGGCGCCAGCGACGGCCCCATCGGTGCAATGAAGGCCAAAGACTACTTTGCCTACGCCACCCAAATCATCGACGAGCAAACCGCCATCACGCGGCAAGTGACGCAAGAGGTCAACAATGAGCTGGCTGACCGACAATCAGACATCAGGCAACAAGCCCTGTGGCAAGGGCTGTTGGTGGCCATGCTGGCCGGCATCGGGCTGTGGCTGATGGCAGCGCTGATCCGCAGCATCTTGCAGCCCATTGAGCGCATGGGGCAGCTGGCCAAAGCACTGGCCAGCGGTGACCTGACGGTCAGCTGCGGCACAAACAAGCGCGATGAAATCGCCACCTGCATGAACGCCCTGGAGTCGGCCCGCCTGAGCTGGGCCCGCATGCTGCACGACCTGCGCGCCTCGATCACCACGGTGAGCCATGCGTCCAACGAAATCGCATCAGGCAGCCAAGACCTCAACGAGCGCACCAACGCAGCGGCCAGCAGCTTGCAACAAACCAGCGGTGCCATCCAGCACCTCACAGGCACTGTTCAGCAAACGGCCACGTCGGCAGCGCAGGCAGACGTACAAGCGCGCTCAGCACGCGACACCGCAGAGCTCGGCCAGCAGGTCATGTCTCAGGTGGTCAGCAACATGAACAACATCTCGACGGCCAGCCGAAAGATCGCCGACATCATTGGCGTGATCGACGGCATCGCCTTTCAGACCAACATCCTGGCACTGAACGCGGCCGTCGAAGCCGCACGGGCCGGCGAGTCGGGTAAGGGCTTTGCGGTGGTGGCCAGCGAGGTGCGCAGCTTGGCGCAACGCAGCGCGCAGTCTGCGCGCGAGATCAAATCCCTGATCAACGACAGCCTGGACAAGGTCGAGACCGGCACCCAGCTGGTGAACGATGCCGGCTCGAGCATGCAAGCCATCATGGGCAGCAACCAGCAGGTCACCGACATCATCGGTTCAATCTCTCAGGCCACGCGCGACCAGTCCACTGGCTTCGTGGACGTCAACGATGCGATCTTGAACCTCGATGGCATGACCACGCAAAACGCTGCACTTGTTCAGCAATCGAGCGAGGCGGCCAGCAACTTGCGCGACCAGGCCGAGCGCCTCACGCAGCTGATCTCGGTCTTCAAGTACGACGCGACCACGCATTGATGCGGGTCAATGCGCGCCGCCCGCATCCACAGGTGCCCCACCCTTCTTGGGCCGAGCCACCCAGACCAATGGGATCAGGCACAGGAACAAGAAGGCCGATGCCAAATAGACATCGCACGCGGCCCGCGTGAACGCCTGCTGGTCGATCAAGCGGGTGACTTGCGCGGCGGCCTGATCAAAGCCCATGCCTGCACTGCTCAGCAGCGAGAAGGCCTCACCGGCCGCCGGGTCGGTGGGCGTGAGCTTTTCAACCATGTGCACGTGGTGCAAGGTGGCGCGGTTGTCCCAGATCGTGGTGACCGTGGACGTGCCCATGGCGCCCGCCGTGATGCGCACGAAATTGCTCAAGCCTGAGGCAGAGGGGATCCGGTCTGGCGAGATGCCCGACAGCGTGATCGCACTCAGCGGGATGAAGAACAATGCCAGCGCTGCGCCTTGGATGATGGTGGGGCCCATGATCGTGGCGAAGTCGGCCTGCACCGTGAAGTGCGATCGCATCCACAGCACCAAGGCAAAGAACGCAAATGCCACCGTGGCCAGCTTGCGCGGGTCCACACGGCCCACGTTTTTGCCCACCAAAGGCGACAGCAAGATCGCCAGCAAGCCCACCGGCGCCACCGCCATGCCAGCCGCAGACGCCGTGTAGCCCATGAACTGCTGCAACCACAGCGGCAAGAGCACCACATTGCCAAAGAACAAGCCGTATCCCACCGACAGGGTCAAGGCTCCGATCGCAAAGTTGCGATTGGCAAACAAGCGCAGGTCCACCAC
>JAVLFO010000364.1:0-2015 GCA_046052805.1 Aquabacterium sp.
CCAGCAGGCCACCAGCTGCCAGGACGCCCGCCACCAGCAGCGGCCACATCAAGACCCCATCCATCATCGCGGACACCCCGTTCATGTCGATGCACGCAGCATGCGCCAACGTGCACCGTCTTTGTCGGTCAAACAGGGCTACTTCTGAAGCTTTCGCAAGCCCCGGACACACAAGTCACACTCACTGACAAGATGGGCCGCCTACAGGCAGCATCCCGACTCAGCGCCCCATGCCGGGCATGCCTTTCATGCCGCCCATGCGCTTCATCATCTTGAAGAGGCCGCCGCCCTTCATCTTTTTCATCATGGTTTGCATTTGCTCGAACTGCGTGAGCATGCGGTTCAGGTCCTGGATCTGCACGCCAGCACCGGCCGCGATGCGGCGCTTGCGACTGGCCTTGCTCTTGCCATCGAGCAGCAATGAGGGCTGGCGGCGCTCCTTGGCGCTCATGGAGTTGATCATGCCCTCCATGCGGCGCATGTCGCGCTCGGCCTTGTCCATGTCGGCGTTGCCGGCCTTGGCGGCCAGCTCGGTCGGCAGCTTGTCCATCAAGCTGGACAGGCCGCCCATCTTCTTCATCTGGCTGATCTGGGCCAAGAAATCGTTGAAGTCAAAATCGGCACCCGACTTGACCTTCTCGGCCAGCTTTTGCGCCGCTTCGATGTCAACGCCCTTGGTGACCTCTTCGACCAGGGCCACGATGTCGCCCATGCCCAGCACACGGCCTGCATGGCGCTCAGCGTCGAACACCTCCAGGCCATCGATCTTTTCAGAGACACCCGCAAACTTGATGGGCACGCCCGTGATTTGACGCACCGACAGCGCCGCACCACCCCGCGAGTCGCCATCGAGCTTGGTCAGCACCACGCCCGTCAGGGGCAAGGCCTCCTTGAAAGCTTTGGCCGTGTTGATGGCGTCTTGGCCCTGCATGGCATCGACCACAAACAGCGTTTCGACCGGCTTGAGCAAGGCGTGCAGGTCCTTGATCTCGGCCATCAAGACTTCGTCGATCGCCAAGCGGCCGGCCGTGTCGAACAACAGCACGTCAAAGTAGTGCTTTTTGGCATAGTCGATCGCGGCCAAGGCAATGTCGTGCGGCTTCTGGCTGGGGTCTGAAGGGAACCACTCGGCGCCCGCTTGCGCAGTCACGGTTTTGAGCTGCTCGATGGCGGCAGGGCGATAAACGTCGGCCGAGACCGTCAGCACCTTCTTCTTGCGCTTTTCGATCAGGTGCTTGGCCAGCTTGGCCGTGGTCGTTGTCTTACCGGCACCTTGCAGGCCGGCCATCAAGATGATGGCGGGGGGCTGGGCGGCGAGGTTGATGTCAGAGACGCCCTCGCCCATCGTGGCGGCCAGCTCTTTTTGCACGATGCTGACCAGCACCTGCCCTGGCGTCAAAGAGGACACGACCTCCTGACCCAGCGACTTTTCCTTGACCCGAGCGATGAAATCGCGCACCACGGGCAAGGCCACGTCGGCCTCGAGCAAGGCCATGCGGACCTCTCGGAGCATGTCCTGCACGTTGGTTTCGGTGATGCGGGACTGGCCGCGCATGGTCTTGACCAGGCGACTGAGGCGTTCTGTGAGGTTGGATGCCATGAAATAGCTGCTTGTGTCTCGTAAACTCGTCGGATGATTTTATCGCCCGCCTCTCACACAACCTGGCCCACGGGGCTGGCTGTGCTGGCTTATCTGGTGGCCAGCGTCTGGCCACAGCGGCCAGGTGCCCTCACGCCGGGGCAAGACCGCCCAGTATGGACCGCCTTGGTGTTGGGCTGGCTGGCACAGGCCGTCGCCATTGTGATGGATGCCATCTCCTTTGAGGGCGATGCTTGGGGCGCACGCTTTGGCTTTGCCACCGCGCTCTCGGTCACGACCTGGCTGGTGCTGGGCGTTTACGCGCTAGAGAGCCGCCAGCTTGGGCTGTCCAGTGTGCGCCGCGCCTTGGCTTGCCTTGCGGCCGTCACCGTGGGGCTTGCTTGGCTGTTCCCAGGCCAGCCGCACATGGTGGCTG
>JAVLFO010000365.1:0-2767 GCA_046052805.1 Aquabacterium sp.
GAAGCCGCCGTGGTGCTGCGCGAAGACCAGGCAGGCCGCAAGCGACTGGTCGCCTATGTAGCGGGCATGACCTCAGCCGATGTAGATACCACCGCACCGTGGCCAGAGGCTTTGCACCAGGCACTCAAGGAGACCTTGCCCGAGCACATGGTGCCGGCGGCCTTTGTGGTGCTGCCTTCACTGCCGCAAACGCCCAACGGCAAGCTCGACCGTCAAGCCTTGCCCCTGCCCGAGCTTGAAACCTCCGTGGGCATGGCAGGCGGCTTTGAGGCCGCAGAGGGTGCCATTGAGACCGCCGTGGCCAAGGTGTGGGCGGCTTTGCTAGAGCGCGAGCACATCGGCCGGCAAGACAGCTTCTTCGATCTGGGCGGGCACTCCCTGCTGGTGATGCAGATGATCGAAGCGCTGGCGCAAGTGGGCTTGCATGCCAGCGTGCGCATGGTGTTTGGCGCAGCCAATCTGCGTGACCTCGCACAGGCCCTGACCGCACAGTCACTTGAACCCACGCCGCAAGCCTTGTCTGCGCAAGTGCTGCAAGCCATCCCCGCAGGGTCCCTGCACGTCTCGCCGTACATGGTGCCGTTGGCCAATCTCAGCCAGTCCCACATCGACGCGATCGTGTCGACCGTGCCAGGCGGCGCAAGCAATGTGCAAGACATTTACCCGCTCACGCCCCTGCAAGAGGGCATGCGCTTTCACCACCAATTGAGCGCCGGCGATGGCGATGCCTACGTTTTGCCCGTGGCATTGAAGCTGCAAGACCAGGCCACATTGACGCGCTTCATGGAAGCGCTGCAAACGGTGGTTCAGCGCCACGAGGCCTTGCGAACAGCGATTCAGTGGGAAGGCCTGCCGCACGCCATTCAAGTGGTGCACCGCCACGCCACGGTCACCACCACGCGCGTCACGCTGCCTGATGGCGCCGATGTGCACGCCCTGCTGCGCGCGCGCCTGGCCGTTGACAAACTGCACATGGACCTCGGCCAAGCGCCTTTGTTGAAGCTGGAGCATTGGCAGCCTGACTCGCCAGATACCGCCGCGCAGGTCCTGGTGCTTGAGATGCACCACATCGTCTGCGACCACATCTCACTCGAGGTGGTTCTGGGCGAGGTCGCCGCGCTGATGTCAGACCCGACTGCATCACTGCCGCTTGCAGGCTCGTTCAAGTCCTTTGTGGCCCACAGCCTGCACCAGCAAGACGCCACGCAGGCCAAGGCCTTCTTTGACGCCAGCCTGGGCGACTTCACGCAATGCAGCGCACCGTTTGCGCTGATCGACACACAAAGTCAGGGCCTGCCCGTCGACGAGCACGCCCAAGCACTGGACGCTGAGCTGAGCTTGCGTGTGCGCACGGTCAGCCGCTCGCATGGTGTCAGTCCCGCATCCCTGTTCCACCTGGCTTGGGCCTTGGTCGTGGGTCGCTGCAGCGACAGCGACGACGTGGTGTTTGGCAGCGTCATGTCAGGCCGCCTCAACGATGCGGCCACGCAAGCGGCAGCCCAACGCACACTGGGCTTGTTCGTCAACACGCTGCCCATGCGCGTGGCTCTGGGCGCTTCGGCTGGGGCCGTCCACGAGGCGTTGCAGCAGGTCCACCACACCTTGCTCGACCTCGTTCGCTTCGAGCAAACGCCACTGTCACTCGCACAAGCGTGCAGCGGGGTGCCGGCGGGTTCGCCGCTGTTCACCGCCATGCTCAACTACAGGCACAGCGCGCCAACTCAGGCACAGAGCGCTTGGTCGGGCATCGAGCTGCTGGCCAGCCAAGAGCGCAGCCACTACCCCGTGTCACTGTCGGTGGACGACACCGGCGAAGGCTTCACCCTGTCTGCTGAAGTGCAGCACCCCATCCAAGCCGCACGCTTGCACCAGCACATGGCGTGTGCCCTCCAAGGCCTCATCCAAGCCCTGGAAGGCCATGCCGCACATGGCCGGTCCACGCCTTTGACCGCCGTGGGCATCTTGCCCGCCACTGCAACACAAGCACTGCTGACGCACACGCCGCCAGCCCCGGCTCGCCAAGCCATTCATGAGCTGATCGCCGACATCGCGCGTCAAACACCCGATGCCGTTGCCGTGGAGTGCCCAGCCGACCCGGCCTCAGGCACAGACCATGTCAGTTCGCTGAGCTACCAAGCGCTCAACCAACGCGCCGAGCAGCTGGCAAGACACTTGCGCGAACAAGGTGTCGGACCTGAGCAAGTGGTGGGCCTCAGTGTGGCCCGCAGCCCAGAGATGATCGTTGCCTTGCTGGCCATCCTCAAGACCGGCGGGGCCTATCTGCCCTTGGACACGACCTACCCCGATCCACGTTTGATGCAGATGCTGAACCTGGCCAAGCCCAAGTGGCTGCTGGTGGATGGCAGCTCTCAGGCGCGCATGTCGGACCTGATCCTGCAAGGTGAAGTCGATGCCCAACTGATCGACGTCCTGACGGCCGCAAACGCCCACCACACGGCCCCTGGTGCAACGCAACACCCCCCCGTGCAGGGCCATCACCTGGCCTACGTGATCTTCACCTCGGGCTCGACCGGCTTGCCCAAGGGCGTGATGATCGAGCACCGCAACCTGTCGGCCTTTGTGGCTGCGGCGGCGCAAACCTATGGCTTGCACGCACAAGACCGCGTGCTGCAGTTCGCATCCATCAGCTTTGATGCCGCCGTCGAAGACATTTTCGTGCCGCTGTCGGTGGGCGCCACCATCGTGCTGCGCAACGATGAGATGCTGTCTCTTATACACATCTGACGCTGCCGACGACTAGTCGAGT
>JAVLFO010000366.1:0-3853 GCA_046052805.1 Aquabacterium sp.
ACTCGACTAGTCGTCGGCAGCGTCAGATGTGTATAAGAGACAGGCTATTACAGCCGCGCCCGCAACCTGCACCGTTGTGCACAAGACGTGATGGCCTTGCATGGCGGCGCCTTTCCGCGCACATCGCAGGCTTTGCAGACCTTGCCTGGCATCGGGCCGTCGACCGCAGCGGCGATTGCTTCGTTCTGCTTTGGCGAGCGGGTCTCGATCATGGATGGCAACGTCAAGCGCGTGCTCAGCCGTGTGCTGGGGTGGGAGCAAGACCTCTCCGTCACCGCCCACGCCCGCAGCCTGGAGGCCGCTGCCGCGCAGCTCGTGCCCTTGCGTGCCGAGCAGATGCCGTCTTACACCCAGGGCCTGATGGATTTGGGCGCCACGCTGTGCACACCCCGCAAGCCGGCCTGTTTGACCTGTCCGTGGTCTGACCTGTGTGTGGGCCGTCGCACGGGCGAGCCTGAGCGCTTACCCGTCAAGACGCGCAAGCTCAGGCGCACCGAGCGCGAGAGCTGGCTGCCCTGGCTGGTGTGGCGCGACCAGGTTTGGTTGCAGCAAATGCCTGACAAAGGCGTTTGGGCGGGCCTGTGGACCCTGCCTTTGTTGGACAGCGCCGAGGCCTTGCTGGCGCTGTGGGGCGCTGAGGGCGAGCAGCATGCAGAGCCCCAGCCCCGAAGCAAGCATGTGCTGACCCACCTCGACTGGTGGCTCAACCCGCGGCGCTGGGTGTTGGACGACGCACAGGCCGCGGCGCTGTTACCGAGCCTGCAGGCCCTGTCGCCCTCGGGGCGCTGGGTGCCAGAGGCTGATCTGGCCTTGTTTGGCCTGCCCGCGCCTTTGCGCAAGTGGCTGGGCTGAGGGCCTTAAGCCAGCGTGACGATGACGGGGGCGTGGTCGCTGGGCCGCTCGTTTTTGCGAGGGGCTTTGTCGATCACGCAGGCGGTGGTGCGGTCTTTGAGGGCCTGACTCACGAGGATGTGGTCGATGCGCAGCCCCTGGTTTTTGCGGAAGGCCAGGTTGCGGTAATCCCACCAGCTCCATGGCTTAGGGGCTTGCTCGAACAAGCGGAAGGCGTCGGTCAAGCCCAGGTCGCACAGGCGATGGAAGTGGTCGCGCTCTTGCGCGGTGCAATGGATCTGGTCTTTCCAGCCAATGGGGTCGTAGACATCGGCATCGGTGGGCGCGATGTTGAAGTCGCCCATGAGCACGAGGTGGGGGTGGCGCGTGAGCTCGTCTTTCAGCCAATCGTGCAGGGCCGTGAGCCAGCCCATTTTGTAGACGAACTTGTCGCTGTCAGGTGCCTGTCCGTTGGGGAAGTAGGCGCCCACCACACGCACGCTGCCCAGGCCCTCATGCGGCACGGTGCCGGCGATCACGCGGGCTTGGTCGTCTGCAAAACCAGGGATGTTTTTGACGATGTCGGTGCTGCCCACCTTGGTCAGCAGGGCCACCCCGTTGTAGGTCTTTTGCCCGAACCACTGCGATTGGTAGCCCGCAGCTTCGAGGTCGGCGTGCGGGAACTTGTCGTCGGTGAGCTTGGTTTCTTGCAGCACCAGGGCGTCAACGGGGTTGGCGGCCAGCCAGTCCAGCAGTTGGGGTAGGCGGACGGAGAGGGAGTTGACGTTCCAGGTGGCAAGTCGCATGGCAATGCACCTTCGTGGAAGGTGTCGTTGGAAAGGGCTGAGGTATGCCGATTCTGCCTGTGATGCGTCAGTGCCTCATTGGTGCAGGTATTCGCGCTTGTACAAGCGTGGCAGGAAGTAAGGCAGCATCTGGAATTCACGCAAGGCGTGTGAGCCCAGGTCCTGGAAGAAGGTCAGGTTGAGCACCTGCGCCAGCGCTGTGTTGACGAAGGTGCTTGTCAAGATGACACCGTCGCCTGTGGCATTGGGCTTCCATTGGTGGATCAGGCCGTTGTCTGGCAAGACCTTGGCGAGCAGGGTGAGGTTCGTTGTGGCAAAAAAGTAGGGGTTGCCGTCCGACGCGGCCGGTGGCGTCGTGACAGCTGGGTCAGCACCCGTGATGTTGAGCGTCAGGGCCGTTTTGCCGATGTATTCCTTGGCCTTTTGAACCGCGCCCACGTCGTAATGCAGGTCGGGGCTGTTGGGTGGAATGGTCCATTCGAACGAGACGTGATCGATCGGTTGCCACAAGCGGTAGCGGGCCGTGTCGCCAATGTGATCCCACCACCAAGACAGCATCTGGCAGTCGATGCCTTTGATCTCTTGGACGATGGTCAGCTTCACGTTGAGCTTGCTGTCGACCGGCCCGATGGCATAGCTGCCCCGTTTTTTCAGTACCGCGTTGAAGTAGCGGTCGTTCAGCGCTTTCATCAAAGTGGGCTGCAGTCCAATGAGCGTTTTGCGCACATGGTTGACGTAGACCTGCGCCAATGAAGCATCTGCCGCGCCGCTGGCTTGGATGGTGATTTGGCTGTCGCTGAGCGTGCTGCCAACCGGCGTGTACTGGATCAGCAGCGTGAAGGGCGGTTTGCCTTCGATGGAAACGCCTTGAGCGACAAAGCTGTAGGGCTTGGCGCCCAGGGCGTTGTCGCTCGCGACGCGTCCGGCCATCGTGGCGGGGTCGAGGTAGGCCACATCGACGCTGCGGCGGACCCCATCGAGCACCACCGTGGCCCGGTAGCGGGCGCCGCTGGAGTACCCCAGGTGCTCGGGCGTGGCCGGTGCTTGGGCCCACGCGAAGGCGGCGTAGTCGGTGTTGGCGGCCTTGAGCAGCGCTTCGTCGGCGTTGTCCCAAAGCCAGCTGAGCGCCTCGGGGCGGACACCTGCCAGTTTGAATTGGCTGGAGGCGCTGACGTTTTGCGCAAGAGCGCAGCCTTCGTGGCCGAGTCCGAAGGTGGCGGGAGGCACCCAAGCGAGGGTGGCAATGGCGATGGCACTGAAGACGGTGATGGTTCGCATGGCTTTCTTTCTACAAATGTAGATAACCGAGATAATCTACATTTGTAGGTTTTGGCAAACAATGCCGTAAACCCTCAAAAATGGCTGCTCGCTGAGACATGGAAAAAGACCGCAAGACGCTGATTGCAGATGCCGCGATTGCCTTGCTAGGGCAAGGCGGGGCCAAGGCCTTGACGCACCGCGCTGTGGACGCCCAGGCTGGTTTGCCGATGGGATCGACCTCGGCCTATTGCCGCACCCGCCATGAGCTGCTGACGCTGGCCTTGCTACGGCACGCCGCCTTGGACATGGCCGACTTGCAGGCCGATCGCTTGCGCATGTCGCAAGCTGGCGAACATGGCGGCGTGAGTGCAGAGGACTTCATTGAGGTGCTGATTGCCCGGTTGGCCGATTGGTTGTCTCAGGCCAAGCGGGAGCGCTTGTTGGCGCGCTTTGAGCTGTTCTTGATCGCGTCGCGCGATCCCGAGCTTGCGGCCGTTGTCAACCAGCAGAGGCAGCAGTTTTTGGTGGCCACGCAGGTGGCTTTACACCATGGCGGGCCGTCAGGCGCAGTGGCGCGCGCACCGATGCTGCTGGCCGCCTTCGACGCCTTGTTGTTGGACCACGTGAGTGCCAGCGGCCCCTTGGTGTCGGTGGCTGCGCAGCGCCAGATGTTCTGCGCGTTGCTCGGCGTTGACGCCGAGTCGCGAAATTGACCGCCCAGCGGCATTTCGGCGTGGGTCGGTGCGGTCAGATGTGCAGCCAGGCCAGTGCGCCGAGAACGCCGCCCACGCAGGCCAGTCCCACCGTGCCCCACTCAAGCCAGCGACGGCGGGTCAGCAAGGCAATGGCAGCCAGCGCGATCGACACCTGAAGCACGGTGGTGGCTTGGGCCCAACGATGGTGCTGGTGCATCAGGGCTTCGCTTTGTTCATCAAAGTGCACAGACGCTTCTTCGA
>JAVLFO010000367.1:0-4381 GCA_046052805.1 Aquabacterium sp.
CTCGGGGTACCTTTTTCAATCGACGCTGTTGTGCGTCCCCGGCGGTCCACTTCCGATTTACCGTCGCCCCTGCAGGCCGCATCTTTGATGTTGGCTGGCTCCGCGCTTGCAACGCCCCTCGTGGCGGCAGAGGTCAAGGTCACCTTGACGGTCGACAACCCTTTCGCCTTGTTCTACGGCACCGCGCAAGCGGCCACGAATTTTGTGGGCGCCAACGGCGGTTGGCCCTCAGCAGACACCGAGAACCTCAGCTTTGATGCGACCCAGTACCTGTACGTGGTCACGGCTTCTGACCGGTCCGTTGCAAACGGATTTTTGGGGCAGTTTGAAAACCTGAGCAGCGGCTACAAGTTCTACAGCAACGCCCCCCAGTGGCCGGTGGCTGGACCAGCCTCGCAGCTGGCCCTGTCAACGGGGGCGGCCCACAGGGGCGCATTGCGGTCATTGACACGGATGCCAAATGGACTTGGCACAGCAGCAATGGCGATCCAGACCCGACCTCGCCAGGCTTCAACCACGACGAATGGTTGATCTTCCGGGGCGCCGTGGCGGCCACGCCAGATAACCCGGTGCCATCGGTCCCTTAGCCATCAGAGACTGCGCTGGCCCTTACCGGCCTGAGCCACGAAGGCCCACCTCACTCACGCACAGTGCCCGACCGGGACGAGGCGGTAAGAGATGTGAAACAAGTGTCCCCTCATTTGCGGGGCTGCCATTTCAGCTGCTCCCATATTCATGGCATGCGCACAAATCACAAAAAATGAAACATGGGCTCCTGTTTCATCCAGTGGAGATTGATCTCATGATTGCACGTCGATATGCTTTGCCTCACATTGCAGCCGCATGCTTACTGGCCACGAGTTTCACCGCTGCGCAGGCAGCTGCCACGTTCGTGGGCCCCCGGCCCTACTTGTCACCGGTTGACGTTCCTGCAGGCTTTTACCAAGGGGACGCACCTACCTTGCTGGACAACCTGGAAGACGGCTCATTGGATGCAGCTTTTTCGGCCGACGGCGGTAGCGTGATTGGGCCTGGTCAGTTTGATGGCTTTCGTGACTCTGTCGACGCCGACGATGGCACTGTGGATGGCAGTGGCTTGAGTGGGCGCAGTTGGTTCAGCTACGGCAATGTGACTTTCACCTACGTTGGCAGTGGGCCTTTGCCGACGGCCTTTGGTTTGGTTTGGACAGATGGCTCTGGCACGATCACGTTCAGTGCCCAAGACGCCACGGGGCAATCCTTGGGTACGCAGACCTTCGCTGGTTTCGCAGATGGCAACTTCGGCGGAGGCACCGCAGAAGACCGCTTCTTTGGTGTGCAGTTCGCGGGGGGTGTCAAGTCGATCACGATCGGCACGGGCGGCGGCATCGAGGTGGACCACATCCAGTATGGGCAGATGGCTGCTGCGGTCCCAGAACCCGAGAGCTGCGCCATGTTTTTGGCTGGCCTGGGTGTGGTGTGCGTGATGCGTTCCAAGGCAGCGCGCAAGCCATCGGCCTGAGCCTAGAAGGCCCAGCGCACCACCACACAGCAGCCCCCACCTTCGCGGGGCTGCCATCGCACCTCAGCGCCCATGCCCTGCGCCCGGTTGCGCATGCCTTGCAGGCCTTTGCCTTGGGCCTGGTCGGGGCTGGCACTGCCGACGCCAAACCCCGTGCCGTTGTCTTCCACGCAGACGCTGATGTTGCCCGCCTCAACGCTGGCACGCAGCCACAACTCGCTGGCCTGCGCATGCTGTAAGGCATTGGAGATGGCTTCAAACACGATGTATTGCAGGTGCCGCAGGTTGTCGATGTGGCCTTGTGGCCAGTGGGGCAAGGCGTCCACCTGCCAGTGCAGTTGCAGGCCAGCGGCTTGCAGGCGCGGCGTCAAGCGGTAACGCAAGCTGCCCAGCAAGCCCGCCACATCGCCCTCGCGCAGGTTCATGGAATCGACCGTGAGCTTGAGTTGGTCCAGCGAGTCGCGCAGGGTTTGCTCGATCAGCGCGGTGCCTGCCTGGCCGCTTTGCAGCTGCCGAATCGCTGAGCTCAAGTGCATGCCGACGCCGTCGTGCATGTCGCGCATGATGCGGTGTCGCTCTTGGCTGACAGCTTGTGCACGTTCCAGATCAGCCAGCTTGCCGAAGCTTTCTCGCAAGGCCTGCTCTTTGATGCGCACGCGATCGGCCAACTCCAGGTTCAAGCTTGCCAGATCGCGCTGCGTGCGGGCATGGTCGCCTGCGATCAGCCAGGCAAACGCAGCCAGCAGCAAGGGCGCCACATACGGCGTGCCGTAAGCCGTTTCAAAAGGCATGCGGCCGGCCTGGATCAGCCAGTCGTGCAAGCCCAGAACAAAAGCCAATGCCTCCACCAAGACCAGGATCTTGTAATCGGCGCGGCTGGTTTGGCGCACGAAGGCGGCCACCTTCCACATCGACCAAGCGCCCAGTGCCAACACAGGCACCAGCCAGTACGGCCCCCAAAACACGGCGCCGGTGGGCCCGCTGAAGGTCAAGAACATGCCGCAGGCCGCGCCAAAGGCCAGCACCGACCGCTCCAGCCATTGCGGTAGTTGGCGAGCAAAGCGCAGGGTGAACAGGCACAAGAAGAGCCAAGACCACACCATGCTCACATAGACGAACAGCTCCCACTGCGCGTTGGGCAGGGGTGCCTCGCGAACCGTCATGTTCAGGTTGGATGCGCCCCACAACACCGAGCCCATGCTGAAGTAGCCGTATTCGATGCGCTCGCGTTTGCGCAGCCACAGGGTCATCACGAAAAGCCCCAGCGCGATCACGCTGATGGTGGCGGCATACACCAGCTCGCGCTGCCAAAAGCTTTGTTCGTTTTGCAGCGCAGCCATCACATCGGCGCGGCCCAGTTGGGGTGGTGCCAAGCCTCCCGCGTTGTCCCCGAAGGCCACCACGCGTATGTGCACGGTATTGACGCCTGCCCGCCAAACGTGGCCGGGGGTGGTGAACAGCAAAGGGTTGTTCCAGTTGCGGGTCACTGGCGCGTCCATTCGGCCATCTCGCCCGACCAAGTCGCCGTTGACCCAGACCTCGGCGTTCATGATCACCCGAGGCAAGTACAGCGCCCAAGGGGTTTGCGGCGATTGCGCAAATTTCACCTGCGCCATATACCAGACGCTCCCGCCTTGGCCGGGTCGGCTTTGTCGCCAGTGGTCGGGCAGTGGGGTGGTCTGCCACCCGGCGGCATCTGCCAAAGGGGGCGTGCCGGTTTGGGCGTCTGCGGGTTGCGACCACACCTGCATGCGGTGCAGGGTCACGCCTGCCGGTTGTGCCTCGTACACGGTGCCGCCGATGTTGGCTGCCCATGCAGGTGGCAGCATGAGCCACCACATCAGCCAGGTCAGGAGGACGTTGGCTCGCATGGCGGGGTGCTCAGCGTGAAGGCCGGATGGGGTCGATCAGCCCGCGCCGGCTGGCCTCGAAGACCGCTTCGGCTCTGGACTTGACCGCGAGCTTGCCGTAAATGTTTTTGATGTGGCTTTGCACCGTGTGCAGCGAAATGCCGCATTGCTGGGCGATTTCGGCGTAGGCATAACCGCGAGCCAGCCACTCAAGCAGCTCTTTCTCACGCGTGGTCAGGGTGTCTTTGGTGGCGATCGCGGGCGCGCTGATGGGGCCCGCTTCGCTGGGCTTCGATTTGAGCCGCGCCAACACGCCGCGCGCCACCATGGGCGAAATCGGCGATGCGCCTTGCTTGACGTCCAGCAGCACCTGCGCGATGTTGGCGTCTGCGGCGTCTTTGTGCACATAGCCTACGGCCCCGGCCTCGATGCTGGCCACCACATGGTCCACATCGCCAAACATCGAGATCACGAGCATGTCGCAATCGGGCTGGCATGCCGCCACTTTGCGCAACAGGTCCAGCCCGCTGCCATCGGGCAGGTTCAGGTCCGTCAAGAGGATGTCGGCCTGGTGTGTGTCAAACCAAGCCATGGCCTGCGTCAGCGCGTCGAAGCTGGCAACAAGTTGCAGTTCGACGCGCTGGCGGATGCTGCTCTCGAAGTAGTCCCGCGTGTCCGGGTGGTCTTCGAGGAGCACCACGCGCCAAGGGGTGCTTGGCGAGGCCATGTGCTGGTGGCTTGAGCTGAAGGCCGATCAGGCCGCCTTGACCTTCAAACGCCAAGCGTGCAGCAGAGGCTCGGTGTAACCCGATGGCTGCTCTTTGCCCTTGAAGACCAGGTCCAGCGAAGCTTGGAAGGCCGCGCCGGTGGGGTTGGCCACCAAGCTCTTGTAGGCGGCGTCGCCAGCGTTCTGGCCGTCCACCACGGCGGCCATGCGGTTGAAGCTGTCGCGCACCATGGCTTCGGTCACGACGCCGTGTTGCAGCCAGTTGGCCACGTGCTGGCTGGAGATGCGCAGCGTGGCGCGGTC
>JAVLFO010000368.1:0-5706 GCA_046052805.1 Aquabacterium sp.
ACTCGACTAGTCGTCGGCAGCGTCAGATGTGTATAAGAGACAGGACGCCCTGCGTGCTGACAAGGCGGCCAACAAGCCCTCCGTGCCCAACCCGACGACCTCTTCTGCCATGACATCCACTGCCACCACCGCGCCCACGGCCACCACGCCACCGGCGTCGCCCCCGAAAGCGCCCATTGACTGGGGCACGCTGGCTCTCAACACCCTGGCACCACTGGCCGGCATCGCCTTGCTGGTGGCGATTTGGGCGCTGCTCACGGTCAAGAGCACCACCTTCCCAACGCCGCTGGCAACGTGGCATGAGGCTGTGAAGCTCTTTTCTGACCCGTTCTACAGCAATGGCCCCAACGACCAGGGGCTGGGCTGGAACATCTTGTTCTCACTCAAGCGCGTGGCCATGGGTTTTGGCCTGGCTGCACTGGTAGGCATCCCGATGGGCTTTTTGATCGGTCGATCCACGATCATCGCCAGCATGCTCAACCCCTTGATCAGCCTGCTGCGCCCAGTCTCGCCGCTGGCCTGGCTGCCCATTGGCCTGCTGGTGTTCAAGTCGGCCGACCCAGCTGCCATCTGGACGATCTTCATCTGCTCGATCTGGCCCATGATCATCAACACCGCGGTGGGCGTGCAGCGCGTGCCTGAGGACTACCTCAATGTGGCCAAGGTGCTGAACCTGAGCGAATGGAAGATCGTCACCAAGATCCTGCTGCCCTCGGTGCTGCCCTACATGCTGACGGGCGTGCGCCTGTCGGTGGGCACGGCTTGGCTGGTGATCGTGGCGGCTGAAATGCTGACTGGCGGCGTGGGCATCGGCTTCTGGGTCTGGGACGAGTGGAACAACCTGAACGTGGCCCACATCATCATCGCCATCTTCGTGATCGGCATCGTCGGCCTGCTGCTGGAGAACGCCCTGGTGGCGATCGCCAAGCGCTTCAGCTTCGAATAACCCAGACACGAACGCACCCAAAGGATCCTGCCATGTCTCACTTCATCGACATCAGCCAAGCCGAAATGGTGTTTGACACCAAAAAGGGGCGCTTCCACGCGCTGCGTGACATCAATCTGGGCATCAACAAGGGCGAGTTCATTGCCCTGATCGGGCACTCGGGCTGCGGCAAGTCCACCTTGCTGAACCTGATTGCCGGTTTGCTGCTGCCCAGCAGCGGCGGCCTGATCTGCGACAACCGCGAGATCGCCGGCCCGGGCCCCGAGCGTGGCGTGGTGTTCCAAAACCACTCACTGCTGCCCTGGCTGACCTGTTTTGAAAACGTTTACCTGGCCGTTGAGCGCGTGTTCGGTGCCAAGGAGGGCAAAGAGCAGCTCAAAAAGCGCACCCACGACGCGCTGGAGCTGGTCAACATGGCGCACGCCTCGACCAAGCGCCCCAACGAGATATCTGGCGGCATGAAGCAGCGTGTGGGCATTGCCCGCGCCCTCGCCATGGAGCCCAAAGTGTTGTTGATGGACGAGCCCTTTGGCGCCCTGGACGCCCTGACCCGCGCCCACTTGCAAGACGAGCTGCTCAAGATCGTGGCGCGCACCCAAAGCACCGTGGTGATGGTGACGCACGATGTGGACGAGGCTGTGCTGCTGTCAGACCGCATCGTGATGATGACCAACGGCCCCGCCGCGACCATCGGCGAGGTGCTGCCTGTGCCACTGGCCCGGCCACGCAACCGCGTGCAATTGGCCGAAGACCCAACCTACATCGCCTGCCGCAAGTCGGTGCTGGACTTTTTGTACACACGCCACGGCGTAGCGCACAAGCAAGCGGCTTGAGATTGAACCCCCGCAGCCCAAAAGCTGGCACACGCCTTGCTCTTAACAATGGGACCGCCTGATTCGCCAGAGCCAAGCGGTCTTCCTCAGCGGGGGTCAGTGGTCCGCGAAAAAGCCACAGACCTCTTCACGCCTCCCAGCTCACTGCTGGGGGGCGTTTTTTTCGCGGTGAGCAAGATCAGTGCGCCCAGCAAAACCATGGGCACGCAAAGCCACTGGCCCATGCTCATGTTCAGTGCAAGCAAGCCCAAGAAGCTGTCGGGCTCACGGAAATACTCTGCACTGAAACGGAACACGCCGTAGCCCAACAAGAAAGCACCCGACACCGCACCCACCGGGCGCGGCACGCGTGCGTACCACCAGAGCAAGGCGAACAACAACAAACCCTCGAGCCCAAATTGGTAAAGCTGCGACGGATGGCGCGCCATGTCACTGCCCGATTGCGGGAAGACCATGGCCCAAGGCAGGCTGGGATCGGCTGCCCGCCCCCACAACTCACCGTTGATGAAGTTGCCAATGCGGCCTGCAGCGAGGCCCACGGGGACGCAAGGCGTGACCAAATCGGCCACTTCAAAAAACCGCTTTCCGCGCTTCTTGGCAAACAAAGCCAGCGCTGCAATCACCCCCAACAAACCGCCATGGAAGGCCATGCCGCCCTGCCAAACGGCCAGAATCTCACTGGGGTGGCTGAAGTAATAAGCGGGCTTGTAAAACAGCACATAGCCCAGGCGGCCGCCCAGCACCACACCCAGCACACCGAAGAACAGCAGGTCCTCGACCATCTCCCGGTCCCAGCCTTGCTGGGCAAAGGGTGCGCGCTTGGCCCGCACATTGGCCAAAAGGTAGAACAAAGAAAACGCCACCAGGTAGGTCAGGCCGTACCAATGCACCTTGAGCGGGCCCAAGGAGATGGCGATGGGATCAAATTGGGGATGAATCAGCATGGGGCGAACGATAGCGCATGTGGCCATCCACATCGGCGGCGCACACGAAGCACAAACGTCAACTGGTAGCATCAAAAGATGAACCCGAACCTGATCGAAGCCATTGGCGCAGGGCTGTTTGGCCTGGCCTTGATCCACACGTTTTCAACGAAATTCTTTGAACATCTGGCCCACACGCGCCCAAGGCACGCAGGCTTGTGGCATCTGCTGGGTGAGGTCGAAGTGGTGTTCGGCTTTTGGGCCCTGGTCCTGGTGCTGACCATGTTTGCGCTGCAAGGCAAGGCCACAGCCACCCACTACCTTGACACGCGCAATTTCACCGAGCCCTTGTTCGTTTTCGCCATCATGGTGGCGGCGGCCAGCAAGCCGGTGCTGCAGGTGGCCAGTGCTGGCACGCGCGCGCTGGCACGACTGCTGCCGCTGCCGGGCAGCGTGGGCAGCACCTGGGTGATCTTGAGCGTGGTGCCCTTGCTAGGCTCTTTGATCACCGAGCCCGCGGCCATGACCTTGGCCGCCCTGTTGCTCAAGGACAGCCTTTACGCACACCCCACCTCCAACCGCCTCAAGTACGGCGTGCTGGGCGTCTTGTTCGTCAATGTGTCGATTGGCGGAACACTGACCTCGTTCGCAGCACCGCCCGTGCTGATGGTCGCTGCAGCCTGGGGCTGGGACAGTGCCTACATGTTTTGGCACTTCGGCGACAAGGCCGCGCTGGCGGTGTTGGTCAATGCCAGCGGATTGGCGCTGATGATGCGCCGCGAGTTGAGCGCCCTGCCCGCCATGGCGCCCCCCAACGAGTCGCTGCCGCCCTGGCCGGTGGTGCTGATGCATGTGCTCTTTTTGATCGGCATCGTGACCTTTGCCCACCACCCGGCCGTGTTCCTGGGGTTGTTCATGTTCTTCCTGGGCTTCACCGCCGCGTACGAGCGCTACCAATCGCCCCTGATCTTGCGCGAGGGATTGCTCGTGGCCTTTTTCTTGGCCGGGCTCGTGGTGTTGGGCGGCATGCAGAAGTGGTGGCTCGAACCTGTTTTGTTGAGCATGAACGCCCAAGCGGTGTTCCTCGGTGCCACCGCCCTGACGGCCATCACCGACAACGCCGCCCTCACCTACTTGGGCTCGCTGGTGCCAGGCCTGAGCGAGGGCTTCAAGTACGCGCTGGTTGCGGGCGCCGTGACCGGCGGCGGCTTGACCATCATTGCCAATGCCCCGAACCCAGCCGGCGCCACCATCCTCAAAGGTGCCTTTGACGAAGGGGCCATCGATGCCGGCAAGTTGTTTTTGGCCGCGCTTGCCCCCACGCTGGTGGCCATGCTGGCGTTCAACTTGTTGTGATCGCTCGCGCCTGTTGGATCAGGCTTTGCGGCAAAACAAAAGGGCCCCGCAGGGCCCTTTGTCATGGGCGACGACCAGCGCCGCGCCATGCTTCAGCAGTGAATGATGATCAACGCTGGATTTGCGACAAGTCACGCACCGCGCCGGTGTCGGCCGACGTGGTCAGCAAAGCGTAGGCTTGCAAGGCCGCAGACACGTGACGTTGGCGGTTGACAGGCTTCCAGGCGTTGGCACCCTTGGCTTCCATCGCTGCACGACGAGCTGCCAAGGCCTCAGGCGAGATGGCCAGGTTGATGCTGCGGTTAGGAATGTCGATTTCGATGGTGTCGCCGTCTTCGACCAAGGCGATCGCACCACCTTGTGCCGCCTCAGGCGACGCGTGGCCAATCGACAAGCCCGAGGTGCCGCCCGAGAAGCGGCCGTCGGTCAGCAGTGCACAGTCCTTGCCCAGGCCACGGCTCTTGAGGTAGGACGTGGGGTAGAGCATTTCCTGCATGCCAGGACCGCCCTTGGGACCTTCGTAGCGGATGATGACCACGTCGCCGGCCTGCACCACTTCGCCCAAGATGCCTTCAACCGCGTCGTCTTGGCTCTCGAACACGCGGGCCTTGCCGGTGAACTTCCAGATGGACTCGTCGACACCCGCAGTTTTGACGATGCAGCCCTTTTCAGCGATGTTGCCGTAAAGCACAGCCAAGCCGCCGTCTTTGGTGAACGCATGCTCGGTGCTGCGGATCACGCCTTTGGCGCGATCGGTGTCGAGCTTCTTCCAGCGGCTGTCTTGCGAGAAAGCCACTTGGGTCGGGATGCCGCCAGGCGCTGCCTTGTAGAAGGTGTGCACGGATTCGTCGTTGGACACGGTCACGTCCCACTGCGCGATGGCGTCCGCCATGGTCTTGCTGTGCACGGTCGGCACGTTGGTGTGCAGCAGGCCGCCACGGGCCAACTCGCCCAAGATGGCCATGATGCCGCCGGCGCGGTGCACGTCTTCGATGTGCACGTCGGGCACGGCGGGCGCCACTTTGCTCAGGCAAGGCACCTTGCGCGACATGCGATCGATGTCGGCCATGGTGAAGGGCAGCTCAGCCTCGCGGGCGGCCGCCAACAAGTGCAGCACGGTGTTGGTCGAGCCACCCATGGCCACGTCCAGCGCCACGGCGTTTTCAAAGGCCTGGAAGGTGGCGATGTTGCGTGGCAAGGCCGAATCATCGTCTTGCTCGTAGTAACGCTTGGCCAGCGCCACGATGGTGCGACCGGCTTGACGGAACAACTTTTCGCGATCGGCGTGGGTGGCCAGCACGGTGCCATTGCCTGGCAGCGACAAGCCCAGCGCTTCGGTCAAGCAGTTCATCGAGTTGGCCGTGAACATGCCTGAGCAAGAGCCGCAGGTCGGGCAAGCTGAGCGCTCAACGATGGCGACCTCTTCGTCAGAGCAATTCTTGTCAGCGGCCTTGACCATGGCATCGACCAGGTCGAGCGAGATGACCTTGCCTTCGATCTTGGCTTTGCCCGCTTCCATCGGACCGCCAGACACGAAGATGACCGGGATGTTCAGGCGCAACGCGGCCATCAGCATGCCAGGGGTGATCTTGTCGCAGTTGGAGATGCACACCAGCGCGTCGGCCGTGTGGGCGTTGACCATGTACTC
>JAVLFO010000369.1:0-2205 GCA_046052805.1 Aquabacterium sp.
CTACATCCGCGCGCTCGAATACGGCCTGCCTCCTACCGGCGGCTGCGGCATCGGCATCGACCGCCTGATCATGCTCTTGACCGACGCGCCCAACATCCGCGACGTGATCTTGTTCCCGGCGCTGCGCCGCGAGGCTTGATCAGCGGCGCGTCAATGCGCCCACCAGCAACACCGCCCCCACGGCGGTGAGCCCAATGCTGACCCAAGGTGAAACATTGACGCGCTCGTCTTGCTGGACATTGAGCTTGATGGGCCCCAACTCGACGGCGGTCTTGTCTTTCGTGTAGCTGAACCCGCCCTGGATCAGGCCCGCCAGACCCAGGACGACCATGACGGCGCCGACGATCGTCAAGATGCTTTTCATGTTGAAACTCCGATGTGGGGTTGATGCATTTCATCACATGATCGTCTTGCGGTGGACGGCACACCACCGGCCAACACACCATGGGCTTGTCAGACCAGACGCCACGGCCACACGCGGCCTTGTCTGACAGACGCAAAGCACCAAGCATGGCACCCTGTTGATTCAAACTGGGGCCAATCCATGCAGACCCTCCATTGCGATACCTGCCATCAGCCGGTCTATCTGCGCAACAACTGGTGCACGCACTGCGCGGCGCCCATAGGCTTTGCCCCCGATCAGTGGGCCTTCGTCAACCTGGCCGCCGCATCAGCGCCTGAAAGCTCGCCGCACCGGCTGTGCGCCAACAGCGCGCAAGGGCTGTGCAACTGGCTGCTGCCTGAGGGCGACACCCATGACCGATGCCCCTGCTGCCTGCTCACAGAGATCTGGCCCGTGCTGGATGGCCCACAGAGCAGCGCACACCTTTTTGGCGTCGAGCTGGCCAAGCGCAGGCTGCTCATGTCGCTCAAAGAATTGGGGCTGCCGGTGTTTCCCCAAGAAACCCGCGTCCCCTTGCGTTTCGCCATCCTGGCGGACCTCCCTGGCCAGACGCCTGTGAAAACGGGGCATGCACAAGGGCTCATAACCCTGAACATGAAAGAGGCCGACCCCACGCGCCGCATGGCCGAGCAACAGCGCTTCGCCGAACCCCAGCGAACCGTGCTGGGCCATTTGCGACACGAGAGCGGCCACTTTTACTGGGATGAATGGGTCGCCACAGACCCTTCGACACAAGAACGCTTTCGCGCCTTGTTTGGTGACGAGCGGGCCGACTATGCGCAGGCACTGCAATCCCACCACGCCTCACCCCAGCGCTGGGATCCCTTGCAGCCCAATGGCTTCATCTCAAGCTATGCGCAATCTCACCCGTGGGAGGATTGGGCCGAAACCTGGGCGCACTTCCTGTTGATGGCCGATGCGCTCAGCGAAGTCTCACCCGATCGTCTTTCGGGCGAACTGGTCAGAGCCTCGCCCATTGACACCTTGCTAGACAGATGGGTGGAGCTGAGCGTGCAAAGCAACGCCATCAACCGCAGCATCGGCCTGCCCGATGCCTACCCGTTTGTGCTGGATGAGCTGATCAGGGCCAAGCTCGACTTCGTTCGCTCGATCGTGCTGTCCCAAGCCTGGGCTCGCTGAACGCTCAAGAGGCTGCGCCGCATCGGCCCTGTCCTACAGGCATATCCCGCACTGTCCGACAACCACTGGCCACCGCCATCGGCAACATGGCTGACATGGGGATCCACACGGATGCCCTTCACCACGCCAGCCACTGGCAACACCCAAAAGGAACGCACCATGAAGCCAACCCGCTTGATCATCGCCTCCATGACCGTCGTCGTCGCCCTGTCCACCATGGCCGGTTGCGCCGTCACCCGTGACCAATCGACGGTGGGCGAATACATCGACGACGCCGCCGTCACCACCAAGGTCAAGGCCCGCTTCGTGGAAGACAAAACGGTGGATGCCAGCGCCATCAGCGTGGAAACGCTCAACGGTGAGGTGATGCTGTCGGGCTTTGCCAAGAGCGCCGCGGAAAAGACCAAGGCCGAGCTGATCGCCCGCCAGGTCAAGGGCGTGCGCAGTGTCAAGAACGGCCTCGAAGTGCGCATGTGATCGGCACCGCTCGTGAGCACCCACAACAACGCCTGAACCAGGCTTTGCCGTAAAATTCCCCGTGCCCAACGCCCCCACCCCTTCGGCGCTTGACAGCCGACTGCGCTGCTTCATTGTGGAAGACAGCCCCATCATCCTCAAGCTGTCTCTTATACACATCTGACGCTGCCGACGACTAGTCGAGT
>JAVLFO010000370.1:0-2175 GCA_046052805.1 Aquabacterium sp.
GTTTCGTACAGCACCTGCTTGCCTTGGAGGTCACGCACCAGCACATCGAGCTGTGCGCGCACGCGGGGCAGGTCGGCACCTGGCGGGCCGAACGGGCCCCATGGCCCCCATGGGCCGGCGTGCGACAAGCGCCCATACGGTCCCGCGCCATATGGTCCGAAGGGCGGCCAGAACGGGTCGTAGCGCATGCGCGTGTCGACACTCACCGCCGCAGTCAGCTGAACCGACACATCGGCCTGTTCAGGCAGCGCAGCCGGCGCAAACCCTGCGGCGGCCAGCGCCGGCGCGCATGCCGACTCCAGCGCAGCCTGCTGCTGGGGCTTGGCGTCTTGCGAGGGCAAGCGCTCGAACACATAGCGCCCAGGCGCGCGCTGGGCCGGCCACTGCGGGAAGCTGCTGACCTCGCTCGTGAGCTGAGGCACCCCGGCGCAACCGGCCAGCATCAGCACAACGGCGCTGACGCAAAACAGGCGGCGCGCGGTCAGCATGTCAAACCGCCTTGCGGATGCTGATGACCGACAAGGGCACCGACACCTCAGCGGGCAAGCCTTCGGTCGGGCTACCGCAGCCCTCGTCTTCGTCAAAGGCGATGTCACCGCCGGCCACGGGCTTGCCGGTGGCTTGGATGGTGGTGAAGGGGTAAAGATTGCGGTCCATCAGGTGCGAGGGAACGATGCTCGACAAGGCCGTGAACATGTTGTCCACCCGGCCCGGAAAGCGGGTGTCCCAGTCGTTGATCATCTCGCGCATTTGCTGGCGTTGCAGGCCTTCTTGGCTGCCACACAGGTTGCACGGGATGATGGGGAAGGCGCGGTGTTCGGCGTACCTGGCCAGGTCCTGCTCACGGCAATAGGCCATGGGGCGGATGACCACGTGCTCACCGTTGTCGGTCACCAGCTTCGGGGGCATGCCCTTGAGCTTGGAGCCAAAGAACATGTTCATGAACAGGGTCTGCAAGATATCGTCGCGGTGGTGGCCCAGGGCGATCTTGGTGCAACCCAGCTCGGTGGCCACGCGGTACAAAATGCCACGGCGCAGGCGCGAGCACAGCGAACACGTGGTCTTGCCTTCGGGCACCACGCGCTTGACCACGCTGTAGGTGTCTTGCTCTTCAATGCGGAAAGGCACGCCGACTTGGGTGAGGTATTCGGGCAGCACGTGCTCAGGGAAGCCCGGCTGCTTTTGGTCGAGGTTGACGGCCACGATCTCGAACTTGATCGGCGCCCGGCGCTGCAGGTTCATCAAGATGTCGAGCATGGCGTAGCTGTCTTTGCCACCCGACATGCACACCATCACCTTGTCGCCGTCTTCGATCATGTTGAAGTCGGCAATGGCCTGGCCCACCTCGCGGTGCAGTCGCTTGCTCAGCTTGTTGCGCTCAAACGCCTCTTTTTTGGCCTTGAGGTCCTCAGGCGTCTTGGCCGGGCGTTCTTCGTCTGCAAGGGTGGGGGTGATCAGGTCGGACGTCATGGCAAAGGCTGGCTGCGTGGCTCGTAACCCGTCATTTTCGCCGATCTGCGCGTTTTGCGACACCCCAACCCCTCAGACGGGGCGCGAAGCCGCGCTCACCACTGCCCGGTCTCCATGCGGATGGCCACTTCGCAGTCTTCAAAAATCTCGAGCTTGGCGATCTTGACGCGCACGCCCTGCACCCCGGGCAGCGCCATCAGGCGGTTGCTGACCTTGCCGATCAGCGTTTCGAGCAGGTTGACATGGCGGGCCGTGCACTCTTCGATGATGATGGTGCGCACCTTGCGGTAGTCCAGCACATTGAGGATTTCGTCGTCGCTGGGCAGCAGGGGCTGGCTGCCCATGTTGAGTTCGGCGTCGACCAAAATGGGTTGCGGCGAGGTCAGCTCGTTGGCCAAAATGCCCAGCTTGGCGTCGAAACGCAGGCCGGTCAGGTTCAGGGTTTGGTTGCCTTTGGTGATCGACATCGCGGCCTCACATCATCGAAAAATCGCGCTCAAAGCGCTGAAGGTGCTGGCCACCATCGACCAGCAGCGTGGTGCCCGTCATCGACCGGTTGGCCAGCGCAAAAGCCACGGTCGCGGCCACATCTTGCGGGCTCGACGAACGCCCCAGCGGTGACAGCTTGTGCGCCTGCTCAAAGGCCTCGCCTTTGAGCCAATCGCTGCTCAAAGTCAGGCCCGGGGCCACGCCCACCACCCGCAC
>JAVLFO010000371.1:0-2606 GCA_046052805.1 Aquabacterium sp.
ACTCGACTAGTCGTCGGCAGCGTCAGATGTGTATAAGAGACAGCGGGGGCACCTTGTCAGCGTGGCAGTGTCGATGCCCCCAGTCTAGGCGGGCTTCAGGCCGCGTGCACGAGTCGCCACAGCGATGTGACTTCGGCCGCGCGGGCGCGGTGCAGCGGGTCGTTCGGGTCGCTGGCTTTGGGGTGACGTGGCTTGGCGTCCAGGCGGCCCAGCACGCGCAGGCCGCAGGCTTCGATCCAGCCCAGCAGCTCGGCGCGCGAGCGCAGGCCCAGGTGCTCGGCCAGGTCCGACAAAATCAGCCAGCCTTCGCCACCGGGGCTGAGGTGTGCTGCCAAGCCGCCCAGGAAGCCGCGCAGCATGCGGCTGTCGGGGTCGTACACCGCGTGCTCGATGGGCGAGCTGGGCTTGGCCGGCACCCAAGGCGGGTTGCACACCACCAGAGGCGCTTGGCCGGCCGGGAAGAGGTCGGCGGTTTGCAGCTCGACCTGCCCGATCAAGCCCAGGCGGGCAAGGTTGTCTTGGGCGCAGGCCAGGGCACGCGGGTCTTGGTCGGTGGCGACCACGCGTTGCACGCCGCGGCGGGCCAGCACGGCCGAGAGCACGCCGCTGCCCACGCCGATGTCAAAGGCCAGGGTCTTGGCGGGCAAGGGGGCTTGGGCGACGAGGTCGACGTACTCGCCGCGCACGGGCGAGAACACGCCGTAGTGCGCATGGATGCGGCCTTTCACGGCCGCGATCTCGACGCCCTTCTTGCGCCACTCGTGCGCGCCGATCAGGCCCAGCAGCTCGCGCAGCGAGGCCACGCTGGGCTCAGACGCGGGGCCATAGGCCTCCAGGCAGGCTGGCTGCACATCGGGCGCGCGGCGCAGCGGGATTTGCAGCTCAGTGCTCAAGGGGATCAGCACCTGGCCGAGCACGGCGGCGCGCTGGCCTTGTTGCTTGCGGTGCTGGTGGAAGGCCAGCGTGGCGGGGTGGGCCGGTGTCGCGGCCTTGGCCGGTGCGCGCGGCTTTTTTCGGTCCAGGCGCCGCACCAAGGCCTGCAGCAGGTGGCGCGCGTTCTGGAAGTCGCCTTGCCACAGCAGGCCGACGCCTTCGCAGGCCAGCTTGTAGGCCACGTCGGCGGGGGTGGTGTCGTCCACCACTTGCACGCGCTGGGGCGGCGCCACGCCGGCCTCTGAGCGCCACAAGGCACTGGCAGCTTGGCCTTCAGCGGTGGTCCAGTGCAGGCGTGGGCTGGGCGGCGAGTGTGGGTCAGGGCTCATCGGCGGCAGTTTAAGCGCGCCCTGAGCACAAGGCGGCCGAGGGCTGCTTCATCACCTTGGCGCGCAGGCGCTCAAGCTGCAGGTAGACCACCGGTGTCGTGTAGAGCGTGAGCACCTGGCTCACCAGCAGCCCGCCCACGATGGCGATGCCCAGGGGCATGCGCAGCTCGGCGCCTTCGCCACCGCCCATGGCCAGCGGCACGGCGCCCAGCAGGGCGGCCATCGTGGTCATCAAGATGGGCCGCAGGCGCAGCACGCCGGCCTGGTGGATGGCCTCGTGGGCGCTGAGGCCTTGCTGGCGCTGGGCGTCGAGGGCGAAGTCCACCATCATGATCGCGTTCTTCTTGACGATGCCAATGAGCAAGATCACCCCAATCAGGGCGATCAGGCTGAACTCGGTGCCCGTGGCCAGCAGGGCCAGCAGCGCGCCCACACCGGCCGAGGGCAGCGTCGACAAGATGGTGATGGGGTGGACCAGGCTTTCGTACAGCACACCCAGCACGATGTAGACGGCCACCAGCGCCGTCAGGATCAACCAAGGCTGGCTGCTGTTGTAGGCCTCATACGCCTTGGCCGTGCCCTGGAAGCTGCCATGCACCGAGCTGGGCACGCCCAAGGTCCGCATGGCCTCGGTGATGGCCACGCTGGCTTGCGACAGCGATGCACCTGCCGCCAAGTTGAAAGACAGTGTGCTGGCCACAAAACTGCCTTGGTGGTTGATGGCCAGCGGTGTGCTGGTGGCCGACCAGTGCGCCAGTTGCGACAAGGGCACCAGCGCGCCGTTGCTGGCGCTGACGAACAGGCTGTCGAGCAAGCTGGGGTCTTGCCAGAAGCGGGGTGCGGCCTCCATGACCACGCGGTATTGGTTGAGCGTGTTGTAGATGGTCGAGACCTGGCGTTGGCCAAACAGGTCGTTGAGCGTGGCGTCGAGGGTGTTGACGCTCACCCCCAGGCGTGCGGCCGCGTCCCGGTCGATCTCGATGCGCGTTTGCAAGCCTTTGTCTTGCTGGTCGGTGGACACGTCGGCCAGCGCGGGCACTTTCGACAGCGCCTGGCGGATGCGAGGCTCCCATTCGCGCAGCTCGTTCAGGTCGTCGGCTTGCAAGGTGTATTGGTACTGCGCATTGCCCGAGCGCCCGCCCATGCGGATGTCTTGCGCCACTTGCAGGTACAGGCTGGCACCGGGCACGCGGGCCAGCTTGCCGCGCAACCGGGCCACGACCTGGTCTGCGCTCAGGCCGCGCTCGGCCTGGGGCTTGAGGTCCACGAACATGAAGCCCCCGTTGCGCTGACCGCCGCCAGTGAAGCCCACCACATTGCGCACCGCCGGGTCGGCCGCCACGA
>JAVLFO010000372.1:0-1563 GCA_046052805.1 Aquabacterium sp.
CCAAGCTATGTGCTGGGCGGCCGCGCCATGGAAATCGTGCACGGCGACAAGGACCTCGAGCGCTACATGCGCGAAGCTGGCCGCGTCTCTGACAAGTCTCCCGTGCTGCTCGACCGCTTCCTGAACGACGCGGTGGAAGTCGACGTGGATTGCATCTCCGACGGCACCGAAGTCATGATCGGCGGCATCATGGAGCACATCGAACAAGCGGGCGTCCACTCGGGTGACTCGGCTTGCTCGCTGCCACCGTACACGCTGTCGGCAGAGATCCAGGACGAGCTGCGTCGCCAGACCGCACAGATGGCGTTGGCCCTCAATGTGGTTGGCCTGATGAACGTGCAGTTCGCCATCCAGGGTGATGTCACCAAGGGCCTGGCTGAAACAACGGTCTACGTGCTCGAAGTGAACCCACGTGCCTCGCGCACCGTGCCTTACGTTTCGAAAGCCACGGGTCAGCCCCTGGCCAAGATCGCGGCGCGCTGCATGGCCGGTCAGAAGCTGTCAACGCAAACATCGCCCGATGGCAAAGCGCCACGCGAAGTGGTGCCGCCTTACTTCACCGTCAAGGAGGCCGTCTTCCCGTTCAACAAGTTCCCAGGCGTGGACCCGGTGCTTGGCCCTGAAATGCGTTCGACGGGCGAAGTCATGGGTGTGGGTGAGACCTTCGGTGAAGCCATGCTCAAGAGCCAGCTGGGCGCTGGTTCGCGTCTGCCTGAAAAGGGCACCGTCTGCATCTCCGTCAAGGACGGCGACAAAGCCCGTGCCGTTGGCGTTGCGCGCGATCTGATCGCGCTGGGCTTCAGCGTGGTGGCCACCAAGGGCACGGCTGCCGCCATCGCTGCGGCTGGTCTGGCCGTCAAGCCCGTGAACAAGGTCAAGGATGGCCGTCCGCACATTTCGGACGCCATCAAGGCCGGTGAAATCCAGCTGGTGTTCACCACGGTGGACGAAACTCGCACGGCCATTGCCGATTCGCGCAGCATCCGTCAGGCCGCTTTGGCAAACCGGATCACGTACTACACGACCATGGCCGGCTGCGAAGCCGCCGTTGAGGCGCTTAAGCACCAAGACGATTTGGTGGTGTATTCGCTGCAAGAGTTGCACGCCAAACTGCACTAAACTGAGGTTTTGCGGGCCTCGGCTCGCAAAGATCCAGACCCACGTGGGCCGCGCCCGGCCAGCCACTGCAAAGCGGCTTGAAGGGCGCGGCTCCGTTCATTTCAGGGGCTCGCCGCCTGGCGTGTCCGCGAACACCGCACCGAGAGACATCCCATGTCCACCATCCCCATCACCAAGTTCGGCGCCGAGAAACTCAAGGAAGAGTTGCATCGCCTCAAGCACGTTGAGCGTCCCGCTGTCGTCCAAGCGATTGCTGAAGCCCGCGCACAAGGCGACTTGTCTGAAAACGCCGAGTACGACGCGGCAAAAGACAAGCAAGGTTTCATCGAAGGCCGCATCAACGAGATCGAAGGCAAGCTGTCGGCCGCCCAGATCATCGACCCGGCCGCGCTGGACGCTGGCTGTCTCTTATACACATCTGACGCTGCCGACGACTAGTCGAGT
>JAVLFO010000373.1:0-3585 GCA_046052805.1 Aquabacterium sp.
CTGAGCGAGCAGCTCAATGAAGACGACGAGCGCGCCCAAGACATCCTGGGGGCGCTGTATGACCATGCCGAACACATCGCGCCCTAACCGCATGGTCCAGACCCATGCCCCACAGCTCAAGTACCTGGCCGGCTACCCGCCACAGCTGCTGCAGCAAGTCCAAGCCTTGATCGATGCCGGCAAGCTCTTTGATACCCTGCGCCAGCGCTACCCCGAGCAACACGCGGTCAAGTCCGACACGGCCTTGTACGACTACGTGATGGACCTCAAGACCCGCCACATGCGCAACGCCGCCCCCATCAACAAGGTGCACTACGACAGCAAGCTCAAGGTGATCTCGCACGCCTTGGGCACGCACACGGCGGTGTCTCGCGTGCAAGGTGGCAAGCTCAAGGCCAAGCACGAGATCCGCGTGGCCACTTTGTTCAAAGAAACGCCCCCAGAGTTCCTGCGCATGATCGTGGTGCATGAGCTGGCCCACCTCAAAGAAAAGGCCCATGACAAGGCCTTCTACCAGCTGTGCGTGCACATGGAACCCAGCTACCACCAGTACGAGTTTGACCTGCGGCTTCACCTGACGGCGCAAGACCTTCAGACCTTGCCTTTGGCAGGGTTATCAGGGGCATAGCCCGTTCGGTTAGAGCGGGCGAACCCCTTGGGGAGTGTCCCTCGAAGGCACCCCCGTTCGAGGGGAAATCGGGGTGTTTCAAGCACCCAGGCGAGCTGCGAGCACGTCGGTCATTGGGTCTTTGGTTGCAAAATTAACGCAGACAGTTAATCGGCTGTCGGTCATCGGTGTTCGGTGGCCACCATTGACCAGGAGAGACAGACATGTTCACCCACTTCGCCCCTCGGGCCTCAATCGCGATCCCATTGACCGCGCTGGCGCTGGCCATTTCTGCTGCGCACGCTGCCCCTGTGATCGGCCCGGCCGACGCTTCGTTCTACAACGTCCCGGCCGCTGCGCCCGCTGGCGCTCACGGTGACTTGGTTTCTTACCGCACCACGACCGTCAAGCTGGGCGCCACCGCTCCAGCCACCAACGCCTGGAACGTGGTCTACCAATCGACCGACTCGGTTGGCAAGAGCAACTACGTCTCGGGTACCGTGCTGGTGCCTTCGGCTGCTTGGACCGGCACGGGCCCACGCCCTGTGATCCTGTACGCGGTCGGCACGCACGGTCTGGCCAATGATTGCGCGCCTTCGCGCCAAATGGCCAATGGCACCGACTACGAAAACGCCAACATCGCTGCCGCCCTGAAGGCCGGTTACGCCGTGCTGGTGTCTGACTATGCTGGCTACCTCAATGGCGCATCGTCCACCTACCTGTCGGGTGCCTCGCAAGGCCATGCCGTGTTGGACATCTTCAAGGCTGCCACCAGCATCCCCGCCACGGGTATCACGGCTTCGTCGAAGGCCGCCGTGTGGGGCTACTCGCAGGGTGGTCAGTCGGCCGGCTGGGCTGCTGAACTGCTGTCGACCTACGCCCCAGGCCTGAACGTGGTCGGCGTGGCCGCTGGCGGCGTGCCTGCTGACTTCATCGCGTCGTCGTTGAACCTCGACGGCAACCTGGGTGCCGCGTTCTTGTTCTCGGCAGTGGCCGGTCTGGGCGTGCAGTACCCCGTGGGCGTGCCCGTGGCTGTGATCTCCAACGATGTGGGCAAGGCGGCGATTGCCAAGCTCAAGACCCAATGCGTTTTCACTGCCTTGTTCGAGCAGCAAAACCACAGCATCTCTGAGTACACCCTGGGCAACATCGACCTGGAGTCTCTGGAAACCGTCACGGCCACCAATGAAGTGCTGCTTGCCCAGAACCTGGGCAATGGCAAGGTCACGGTGCCTGTGTACCAGTACCACGGTCAGGCCGACGAGTTCATTCCTTTGGATCAGGACATCGCGCTCAAGAAGAAGTACTGCGCCAAGTTCACCAACGTGACCTTTGACCTGTACCCCAGCGAGCACATCGTCACGCAGTTCCAAGCCGCTCCCACGGTGCTGAGCTGGTTGGCCGATCGCTTCGCCGGCAAGGCCGCGCAAGGCACTTGCAGCAACACCGCTGCAGCACCGACGTCGACGGCCAATCCGGGTGGCGGCGACTTCATCGTCTCGCTCAAGACCTGGCCTTTGACGGCCACGGTTGGCCTCAAGACCTTGAACCAGACGGTGTACTTGCCGACGACATCGACCTTCACGGCCGATGCCAACATCACGGCCAAGACGCTCAAGGGCAACCTGAATGTGCCTGAGTTCAAGCAGAGCGTGAGCATCATCGGTTTGCCAGTGCCCGTGGGCTTGCGCATCACGCCTGTGGGTGACACCACTGGCTCTGCGAGCCTGGACAACGACGGCATCTTGCACGTGCACGGCAAGGCGCAGGTCAACATCACGGTGACATCGCTGCTGGGCATTCCGTTTGGCGAATGCAAGACGGTCACCCCGGTTGACTTCCCACTCGACTTTGACGGTCCTGTCTCGTCGCTGGGCAATGGTGGTTTGACCTTCAAGGGCACGACGACCTTCCCGCAAATCAAGGGTTGCATCGTTTCGGGCATCTTGAGCGCCTTGATGTCTGGCACGGGTCAGTCCTACTCGTTCACCGTGGCACCTCCTGCCCCTGTGAAGTATTGATAGGCTGAGCTGAGCCTCCAGGGTTCGCTGTCCCAGGGGGGTGTTGAGGGCGCAGGTCGAAGACGGCCTGCGCCCGCTGTCAAGAAGTGAGGCCTTCAGCGGGGTCTCTGCAAGGAAGCAGCATGGCCCAGATCCGCGTGACGCCCGCTAGACACCCTGCCTGGGCGATGGCCCTGGGTGCCGTGGCCTTGGCGATTGCCGCCGGCGCTTGGTGGGCCTCTGAAGTGATCACAGGGAGCAGCCCGGCTCAGGGGCAAGCTGTGGTGCCAGTGCCTACAGGTGCGCAGGCGCCGGGTGCTGAGGCCGCCGCGAGCGAGCCAGACACCGTGGCTGCACAGATTGTGGCCAAAGTCGTGGCCGAACAAAATGAAGCTGCCCAAGAAGTGGCGCAGCAAGTGGCGCGTCAAACAGACGCCTTGCCGCCCATCGTGGGCCCGGTCAAATCACGCCCAAGCTATGTCTCGCTCATGGAGTGGAGCATGCTTCAGGGCGTGGCCCAACAGAGTGTTCGCCCAGAACAAGAGCTCAACCGTTTGGTCAATTTTTTGAGGTTCAACAAGAAGGTTGAACTGTACGAGGGCCTGCCCACTCAATCCAGCCAGCGCATGGCCATGGCCGATCAGCTGGTGCGCGAGTTGCCCGAGCGCGTGCGCCAAGGCGAGATGGACCTCAAAGAGTCTCAGCGCCAGCTCGAGGCCATGCTCAGCGACGCTGTGCCCGATGGGCAGGCGCGCGCCAAGCGCCAAAAGGCCGAGCAGGCCTTGTTGAGGGCCGCGGCGAAGGCTGCAGCTGAAAGCTCTGCCCAGGCTGCGGCAGCCATGCCACAACCTGCCGCCTCCTCATCGCAACAGCCCTGAGCGCGCCGCCATCGGCGGCGCTCGTCAAATCAAGGCTGCGAAGCACCAGGCACAGGGACCGACACTGTTGACGAACTCGGGTCGAGCTGAGGCAGGAGGG
>JAVLFO010000374.1:0-3726 GCA_046052805.1 Aquabacterium sp.
AGCAGCAAAGCGCCACCCGGGTTGAGGTTGCTGTCGCCGTAGCTGCGGCCGTTGCCGTAGGGCAAAACGGAGCCGCCATCCACGGGCAAGCTCAGCGGCAGGTGGCGGCTGCTCAGGCCAATGGCCTCGTGCGGTACGCGCAGCACGCGTCCCCAGGAGGTGAAATCTTGGCTGGCAGACATCAGGGTGCTCCGCTCAAATGGCCAGCCACAACACGAAGGCGGCCGCCGCGCCAGTGAGCAAGCTCACGCGGTCTTTGAGGGCGTAAACCAAGGGATCATCGTGCATTTGACCCCGGTGCGTTTGCATCCAGATGCGGCTGATCCAGTACAGCATGATGGGCACCAAGGCCCAAACGATCTTGGGCTGGTGGTACATCAAGGCGACGTCGGGTGAGTTCAAATAAAGCGCCAGCACCAAGATGCTGAGGTAGCCCGACGACGCGCCCAGGCTTTGCAGCAGGCCGATGTCATCGACCTGATAGCCGCGACCCTTGGCGCTGAGCTTGCCTTGCTGACGCATGACGTGCAGCTCGGCGTAGCGCTTGACGATGGCCAGGCTCAAGAAAATGAAGATGGCAAACATCAGCAGCCAAAACGACAAAGCGATGGACGTGGCCGCCGCACCCGCGACGATGCGGATGGTGTAAAGCCCTGCCAGCGCCAGCACGTCGATCATCACGACCTTTTTGAGGCCAAACGAATAGGCCAGCGTGGCCACATAGTAGGCCGCCAGCACGCCCAAGAACTTGAGCGGCAAGGTCCACGACAGCGCCAAAGCCACACCGAGCAGCAAGGGTGCAGCGCCCAGCCCGAACAGCAAACTCAGCTGCCCCGATGCGAAGGGGCGCTTGCACTTGGAGTGGTGCTGGCGGTCGGCCTCCAGGTCGAGCATGTCATTGAGCAAATACACCGACGATGCACACAAGCTGAAGGCTGCGAAAGCGATCAGGCTGTTGCCCAGCGTGACCAGATCGCCCAACAAATGGGCAGCGGCCACCGGCACGAAGATCAGGGCGTTCTTGGCCCACTGGTGCACACGCAGCGCCTTGGTCACCGCCTTGATGCCACCAGGCAGTGGCGGCACCGTGAGGCCGACCTTTGTGAGCTTGCCGGCTTGCGTCACCAAAGACGCCGAGGCGTTGACCACGATGGCCTGACGCGCATGCGCCCAGATGGCCAGGTCGACACGGTGGTTGCCGCAGTAGTCGAATTGCTTGTCGCCAAAACGCGCGACCAGCGCCGATGCCTTGTTGCCCCCAGCCAGATTGACCTGGCCATCGCTGGCCAGAACGCCATCAAACAAACCGGTGTGGCTGGCCACGGCTTGCGCCAAACGGGCATCTGAGGCTGTGCACAGCCACAACGGGCGACCTGCGGCCTTTTGCTCGCGCAGCCATGTCAGCAAAGGCTGGGTGTAAGGCAAGGCTGACCCATCCAGGGTCACCCGGCTGGCAATTTGAGCCTTGAGCTTGGCCTTGCCCTTGAGCAACCAAAAAGGCAGCACCAGCAGGTAGAGCGGGTTGGCCTTGATCAGCAGCAAAAACGATTCAAGCAACAGGTCGCTGTGGATGAGCGTGCCGTCGAGGTCCACGCACAAAGGAGTCTTGTCAGTCATGCAATCCCAATCATTCTTTTTTATCGCTCGGACCTCAACAACCATACGCACAGCCAGCCAATCAGGACCGCCAGCCACAGCGTGAGCAGGCGACACACCAGCGTCAACAAGATGGCTTGCGGCATGCTGTAGCCATGTGCGGCCAGCAAGGCCGCCATCACGGCCTCGGTGCTGCCCAGACCACCCGGCAGGAACGACAAGGCGCCCACGATGATGGCGATGGCGTAAATGCCCATGGCCGCAGGCACCGACATGTGCACCGGGGCGATCACATCGGCCACCACCTTCAAGCCCACGGCCTCGGCAGACCACGCCAACACACCGGTGAGCAGACCCACAGCCAACATGCCGGGCGAAAGGAACTGCCTGGCGCTGGCCAGCATCCTCGCGATGCCCGCAGCGGCCTGAAGACCTCCGCTTCGTGAGCCCCCAAGCAAACGCTCAGCAACGCTTTGCCACGGCACCACCGCCACGCTGATCAACAGGCCAAACACCAAAGCCACGGCGACCCAGAAAAAAGCGCGATAGGCCTGCAACTCAGTGAGCACCACGGCGGCCAACAAAATCATGACCACCAAATCGAGCAAACGTTCCACAAAAAACGCGCCCGTCACGGCTGACAAGGCAATGCCCTTGGGTTGGTAGTACCGAGCCCGGACCATTTCACCCAGCTTGCCAGGCGAGAGCGTGAAAGCAAACCCCGACATGAAGGTCAAGGCCACAAAACGCCAAGGCAGCACATGCCCCAGGCGCTGCAGGTAAGCATGCCAACGCACCACCCGCATCAGGTAATTGAACAGCGACAAAGCCCCAGCCAAGGCGACGGCTGGCCAGCCCTGCGCCAGTGGCGCCAGATCGATTTGGGCGATGTCGCGGCGAAAGGCCAAACCGCACCACACAGCGAACGCCAGCATCACGCCGTAGACGAGCACCTTGCGCCACAAGGGCGTGGCGGCGGGCAGGGGTGCGACAGGCAAGGCGGGACTGGTCATCGCGGCATTATCCGGGCATGGTCGACGCCCACGTTTCAAGGCGTTCCCTGCCCCCCAGAAGCGGGCTCCCCCCGCAAGCGCAGGGGGTGAACACGACGCCCTGACACCACAAATCCGCCCACCATGGCGCGCTTGTTGCATCATGTTGGACAGTCATCAAGCAGTGATCAAGAGAAAACATGGCCAAAGCAATGATCCTGGCGGCGGGGCAAGGGACCCGTGTACGCCCACTCACCAAGCAAACGCCCAAGCCCATGGTGCCCATCTTGGGCAAGCCGGTGATGGCCTACATCATTGAGCACCTGGCGCGTTACGGCATCAAAGAGATCATGGTCAATGTGGCCTACAACCACTGGAAGATCGAGAACTACTTTGGCGACGGCCACCGTTGGGGTGTCGACATTGGCTACGCCTATGAGGGCGCACGCGAGCACGGCGAAATCGTGCCCCGCCCCTTGGGCTCGGCCGGCGGCATGCGCCGCATCCAAGACTTCAGCGGTTTTTTTGACGACACCACCATGGTGCTGTGCGGCGACGCCATCATCGACCTGGACATCAACGCCGCCCTGTTTGAGCACAAGGCCAAAAAGGCGATGGCCAGCGTGGTGACACTGGAAGTCCCTGAGGACCAGGTCCAGAACTACGGCATCGTGGTGCCCAACAAGAACGGGCAGATCACGTCGTTCCAAGAAAAGCCCAAACCCGAAGAGGCCAAGTCGCGCCTGGCGAGCACCGGGATCTACATTTTCGAGCCCAGCATCATCGAGCTGATCCCGCCTGGCCGCGAGTTCGACATCGGCAGCCAGCTGTTCCCGATGATGGCCGAGCAAGGCTTGCCGTTTTACGCGCAAAGCCGCCATTTCAACTGGATCGACATCGGCCGCGTGAGCGACTACTGGCACGTTTGCCAACGCGTGCTGCGTGGCGAAATTGCCCAAATGGACATGCCGGGCAAGGAGATCCGGCCCGGCGTTTGGGTGGGGCTGAACACGTCGATCGACTGGGACACGGTCAAAATCACCGGGCCCGTGTACATCGGCTCAGGTTCTTGCATTGAGCCCGGCGTGACCATTGAAGGCCCCGCCTGGATTGGCCATGGCAGCCGCTTGCGACAAAA
>JAVLFO010000375.1:0-1809 GCA_046052805.1 Aquabacterium sp.
TGAGCTGGCGCCAATCCAAAAGCGAGCCAAGTTCTGCACGTTACTTGCTCTGTAGGAGCATCAGCGCTGAGGCCCTGACGCTTGCTCGAGGATCCACGCTTCGATTTTTGTGTGCCACATCCTCAGCAAATCGATCGGACGAACGCGGTAGTGACGTTCAATCAGTGCACTTGGCTTGTGCCCTTGGATTTGCGCCACAACCCCGACTGGCACCTCGATCCACTCCGACAACGAGCCAAATGAACGACGTAGCCCATGGAGTGTGAGATGCGGCAGCCCTGCGGCGTCCAGCGCCTTGTTGTGTGCGATTCGGGGTTCGTGTAGCCGGCCTGAGGCTGAAGTGGTGCTCGAGAACACCCATGGGATCGGTAGCCCGTTGGCGTCGTTCAGTCGCGGCAGTTCGCTCAGCATGCGCTCCACGTGAGGCGTCAACGGGATCGTTCGTTCGCCCTCCACCTTGTCTTTGATGCGCAGTGTCTTCCAGCGGAAGTCGATGTCCTCCCAATGCAGCGAAAGCAGCTCGTCTCTCCGCGCACCAGTCAAGAGCAGGGCTTGGAGGTAAGCCGCAGTGACAGGGTTGGCGTGCGTCCGGACTGCTTCGAACCAGCTGGGCAGCTGTTCTTTTTGCAGCGCATCGCTTCGGGGCAAGGGCCTGTGCAGCAGTTGTCGGGTGGCCTTGGGCTTGCAGGCGTCGGCTTGGACGATGTCTTTGTAGGTGCTGTCCTCGGTGCACCAGTTGATGAACGCGCGCAACATGCGAAATTGCTTGGCAGTCACGGTGGGGCGTTTGGGTGTTTCTTGTTTGACCCATTGCCGCACGGCATCTGCGTCCAGACGCACAAGGGGCATCTGAAGCAGTGCGCGAAGTGGTCCGACCTGCGTGACGGGCGTTCGACTGCGCTGTCGGGCGACACCACCTTCTTGGACGGCGCTGTCATGGTCCTTCTGCGAGTGCTCACTCCATCGGATTTCCCGCTCTTGGCAGTAGTCGGACCATGCGGTGAGGCCTGTGACCTTGGCTTTGACGTCTTGCATTTGGCGCTGAGTGCGCTCGGCCTGTGCCGATGCCTGGGCGGCCAGCTTCTCTTCTCGCGGGTCCTTGCCCTGGTCAATCAGGCTTTGAAGGCGTCGAGCCTCGGTTTGTGCTGTTTGCAGTGACCAGGTTCGTGCATCACCGATGGTGATGCGGATGCTTTGTGCGCCCAGCCTGCCTTGAAAGATGAAGGCGCGGGAGCCCTTGGGGTTGCGCGCCGTCAGTGGTGTGATACGCAGGCCAAGGCCCGGTGCGGCGGAGTCCCAAAGGAAGCATTGCGCCTTGTCAGCGGGGCATTGCGCGGCCTCGATGCGCGGTGTGGTGAAGCGGAGCGTGGTCATGGCTGGGCCTGTGGTTGGGCTGCTTACATGGCGTTCCATGTAAGCACTTTGTAAGCAGATTTCGGAAATGATGATCGACCTTGATCAACGCACCCAAAAGAGGTAATGTCACGTATGTCATTGATTCATATCGAATTTGTGACTTTTTTCGCGACCTCGATCAACGCTCGGGAATGCCTGTCAACCCCCGGGGAAGCGATCTCATAATCCTTTGGTCGTTGGTTCAAGTCCAACACGGCCTACCAAGTATTCATCGATGTTTGCGGGCGATTTGGTCGCTGCGTCACAAGTCGAAATTTGCCGGAAGGTACAAATTCGGTACAGTGGCCAGTGACAGATCCTTCAGAGAGCCTGCATGCCAACCATCGTCAAGACAGATTCAGGGACCTGGAAAGCCGTCATCCGCAAGACCGGCTTCCCCACCACCACCAAGAC
>JAVLFO010000376.1:0-2563 GCA_046052805.1 Aquabacterium sp.
GCCAGCATCGCCACGCCCAAGCTGTCGCTCATCTTCGGGCCTTGGTCGCAAACCGAGCTGTTCTTCAACGCGGGCCAAGGCTTTCACAGCAACGATGCCCGCGGCATGACCGCACGCATCGCGCCCAAAGAACTGACGCCAGTTGATCCCTCGCCCCCATTGGTTCGCACCACGGGCACCGAGCTGGGCTTGCGCACCGAAGCCATCCCCGGGCTGCAAACATCGGTTGCCTTGTGGCAGCTCAAGCTGGGCTCAGAGCTGGTGTTTTCGGGTGATGCGGGCGACACCGAAGCCAGCGGCGCCAGCAAGCGCTACGGCATCGAGTTCAACAACCATTACACGGCCACGCCGTGGTTGTTGCTGGACGCCGACTTGGCGTTTTCACAATCGCGCTTCAACGAGGCACAAGGCGACGCGCCCAATGCGGGCCGCTACGTGCCAGGTTCGGTGCGCAGTGTGGCCTCCGTGGGCGCGACGGTGCTGGCTTTGGGCCCCTGGTCGGGGCAGTTCCAGCTGCGCTACTTTGGCCCGCGTCCTTTGATCGAAGACAACAGCCAGCGATCACAAGGCACCACGCTGGCTCAGGCGCGCGTGGGCTATCAGGTCGACGCAGACGTCAAGGTGGCCCTGGACGTGTTCAACCTGTTCAACCGCAAAGCCAGCGACATCGACTACTTCTACAGCTCAAGACTGGCGAGCGAGGCCAGCGCCGTGGCTGACAAGCACTTCCACCCGGTGGAGCCTCGCAGCCTGCGTCTGACGCTCAGCACGCGCTTTTGACCTCGCCGAGATCAGAGGCCTGAGGCCTCAGACGGGGTCTGGCGAGGCTGCAGCCGCATCCGGTGCGGTCGTCTGGCCCGGCTCAGCGCCTTCCAGAGCGTCATCGGCGCCTTCAGGCTCCTCGATGCCGTTGGCTTTGCGATGGGCCTTTTCGGCCTTCTTTTTCTTCTTCTCTAACTCTCGTTGGCGTTTTTCAAATGAGTAGTTGGGCTTTGGCGGCACTGTGGTCCTTCACGTGATCGAAGCGCACACGATACCCCATGCCCGTCACGAGGCCGCCAGCGCCTTGTCAATGTCGGCGATCAAGGCCTTGGGCGTGTCGGTCGGTGCGTAGCGACCCAGCACCTGCCCGTCGCGGCCGATCAGGAACTTGGTGAAGTTCCACTTGATCGACTTGGTGCCCAAAATACCGGGCGCCTCCTTGACCAGCCACTGGTAAAGCGGGTGGGCTTGCGCCCCGTTGACGTCCACCTTGGCCATCATCGGGAAGGTCACACCGTAGTTGAGCTGACAAAACGAAGCAATCTCGTCGTTGGCACCAGGGTCTTGTCCGCCAAACTGGTTACACGGAAAGCCCAGCACCATCAGCCCCTTGGCGCCATGCGATTGCCAGAGCTTTTCAAGGCCGTCGAACTGGGGCGTGAAGCCACATTTGCTGGCCGTGTTGACGATCAAAAGGACCTGGCCTCGGTACTGGTCCAGCTTGACGCTCTGGCCGTTGATGGTTTGCGCTTCAAAGTCATACACAGTGCTCATGGCGGGCTTTCCAAAGACAGTTGGACACATCGGATGCACGGAGGTTACCGCAGCGTCACGTGCCCTGCACAGGCATGGTCAAACCCATTCGAAGTGCCTACACTGAGCCTCCTCAGGCAGTGCCAGGAGACGGACCATGCTAGACGCACACACGATTGCCGCATCCGACGAAGAGCAGCGCCAGATGGTGCGCCAACTGCAGTCGGCCCTCCAGCGGGCGCAGACCACCAACCAAGAGCTCGCCTTGGTGGCCGACCGCGTGACCGACGCCATCTTGATTTGCGACGCCCACCGCTGCATCACCTGGGTCAACCCCGCCTTCACCCGCATGACCGGCTTTGGCATGACCGAGTGCCACGGCCAGCTGCCCGAAGAGCTGCTGAGCGGCCCGCACACCGATGCCGCCGTCATCACGCGGGTCAACCAGGCCCTGGCCCAAGGCCAGAACATCGAACGCCTGGAGATTTGCGAGCACCGCAAAGACGGCGAGCCCTTCTGGGTAGCCCGCACCGTGCAACCCGTGCACGGCCCCGATGGCCAGGTGACACGCTACATCGAGGTGCTGTCCGACATCAGCGCCCAGCGCCGCGCCGAGACCGAACACGCCAAGCGCCTGGAGGCCGAAGTGGCCCTGGCCACCAAGGTCGACTTCCTCTCGCGCATGAGCCACAGCATGCGCTCGCCGCTCAACGCCATTTTGGGCTTCACGCAGCTGCTGGACATGGCCGACGCCGCCTCACTGCCAGAGCCCCAGCGCCGCCAGATTGGCCACATCCACACCGCTGGGCAACAACTGCTGTCGCTGCTGGACCAGGCCCTGGAGTACGCCAAGCTCGACGACAAGCCCCTGGGCATCCGCCCGCAACGGGTCGACCTCAACATGCTGCTGCGTGAGATCCGCGCCTGCCTGGAAGACGATGCCCTGGCGATGGACATCACCGTGGTGACCGACTGCCAAAGCCCGCCCGTGTGGGCCGACCCTCAACACACCCGCGCCATCTTGCTCAACCTCATGAGCAACGCCATC
>JAVLFO010000377.1:0-1701 GCA_046052805.1 Aquabacterium sp.
ACCACCGGGTGCCATCAGGCCCACGGCGCCGCAGTACACGCCGCGGGCGCTGCGCTCCAGGCGTGCGATGTGGTGCATGGCCTGGCGCTTGGGCGCGCCGGTCACCGAGCCACAAGGGAACAGCGCGGCGAATGCTTCGCTGAGCTTGAGCCCTGGGCGCGTGCGCGCGGTGATGGTCGATGTCATCTGCCAGACCGTGGGCAGGGCCTGCAGGTCGAACAGCGATGGGACAGACACGCTGCCCGTTTGCGCGATTTGCGACAGGTCGTTGCGCAGCAGGTCCACGATCATGAGGTTTTCGGCGCGCTCCTTGGGGCTGCTGCGCAGGTGCTCGGCCGCACGCTCGTCAGAGGCCGTGTCCACGCCGCGCGGGGCCGTGCCTTTCATGGGGCGGGTGAGGATGCGCTCGCCATCCCAGTCGAAAAACAGCTCGGGCGAGACGCTCAGCACGGCGCCGGGCACACGGCACGCGGCCCGGGCATCGAGCATGAGGCTGTAGCCCTTGGGCTGGCTGCGGCGCAGGGCCATGAAGTAGGGCCACATGGCAGCGGGCGCACCGTCGAATGCGCTGTGCAGCTGCCCGGTGAGGTTGATTTGGTAGACCTCGCCTTCGCGGATCAGTTCGCGGATCAGTTCGACCTGGCCGTGCAGTCGGGCTTCGTCCACATCGGCTTGCCAGGGGCCTGCTGCCCAGGGCACATCGGTGCCTTCGATGGCTTCTCCCGACCAAGGTGTGGCGCGATCGAACACGGCCCAAACGGCGTAGGGCTGGCCCACCGGCAAGGCCTTGACCGGCAGGCTGGGGGTCAGCCCAGGCGCGGCTTCGTAAGCGACCCAGCCCACGCACCATTTGCCCTCTTGTGACAAGACGTGGGCGGCGTCCAGCAGGCCCACGACCTGACTGGGGTCGTGGGCCACAAGCCAGGCGCTGGGTTGGTCGAAGCGCCAGCGCTGGCGTGGCCCGTTGGCGTCGTCCGGGTGAGGGAAATCGACCAGCGCGGTGGGCAGCGATCGGTCTTGGTCTAGCACGGTGTGTGGCGGCTTCAGGCGCGGCGGGTGGGCGTGAGCACGCTGAACACCAGCACCGTGCCTGTGAGGGCAAACAGCGCCAGGCCCCAGAACTCAAACGGCACGCCAAACACATTGACGGCGGCATCGGCGCACGAGGCACGCACCTCGAACACATCGGGCCAGAGGGTGTCGAGGCGCAGGCCCGAGACGATGGTGTCGGCCAAGGTGAGGGCGCACGAGCTGGACTTGGCGGCCACAAAGTGCTGCCACAGCGCAGCGCCCATGCCACCGATGGCCAAAGGCAGGCTCAAGGCTGACAGGGCGCGTCGTGGCGTGCTTTGCGGCAATGCCGCGCTCAGCAGGCACAGCACGGCCAGCGCCACGAACAGCAGCCTCTGCAACACGCACCAAGGGCAGGGCTGCATGTTGAAATGGTGCTGTGCCAGCAAGGCCAGCCCCACCGAGGTGCCGCACAGCAGCCCGGTCATGGTCAGCAAAAGGCGCGGTGAGGGCTGGGCCATGGCCTTAGACCTCGGCAATCAGTTCGATTTCAACGCAGGCGCCCAATGGGATCTGCGCCACCCCAAAGGCACTGCGGGCGTGCACACCCACGTCGCCAAACACCTCGCCCAGCAGCTCGGAGCAGCCATTGGTGACCAGGTGGTGCTCGGTGAACTCTTGCGTGCTGTT
>JAVLFO010000378.1:0-4475 GCA_046052805.1 Aquabacterium sp.
GGCCACCCTTGGCTTGGGTTCGGCCTGGGGTCAGTCGGCCTTGTTTTGCAGCGCGAGGCGCGAGTTGCTGGCTGCGTCTTCGTCGGTCTGCGTCAGGCGTTGCGACTCGATGGCCTTGAAGTCGGCAGCGCTCACGTCACCCGTGATGTAGGTGCCATCGAAGCAAGATGCCTCAAAGCCCTGGATCTTGGGGTTGAGCTTGCCAATCACGCTCTTCATGGCGTCCACATCTTGGTAGATCAGGGCGTCGCAGCCGATGATCTGGCGGATGTCTTCCAGGGTACGGCCGTGGGCCACCAGCTCGGCCTTGGTCGGCATGTCGATGCCGTACACGTTGGGGAAGCGCACGGGCGGCGCGGCCGAAGCCAGGTAGACCTTGGCGGCACCGGCTTCGCGGGCCATTTGCACGATCTCTTTCGAGGTGGTGCCACGCACGATCGAGTCATCGACCAGCAAAACGTTGCGGCCTTTGAATTCGAGGCTGATGGCATTGAGCTTTTGGCGCACAGACTTTTTGCGCGCGCCCTGCCCCGGCATGATGAAGGTGCGGCCCACGTAACGGTTTTTGACGAAACCTTCGCGATAGGGCTTGCCCAGCTTTTGCGCCAACTGCATGGCCGATGGGCGGCTGGACTCGGGGATCGGGATCACCACGTCGATGTCAGACGGCGGCATGGTCGAGATCACACGCTGGGCCAGGGTCTCACCCATTTCAAGGCGGGCCTGGTAGACCGACACGCCATCCATGACCGAGTCAGGGCGAGCCAGGTAAACGTATTCGAAAATGCAAGGGTGCAGCGAGGGGTTCTCGGCGCACTGCTGGGCGTGCACCACGCCGTCGAGGTCAATGAACAGGGCCTCGCCGGGCGCCACATCACGCACAAAGCGGTGGCCGGTGCCTTCCAGGGCCACCGATTCACTGGCCACCATGACCTCGCGGCCTTCGGGCAGGTCGGCTTCGCCGTAGCACAGGGGGCGAATGCCGAAGGGGTCGCGGAAAGCGACCAGGCCGTAACCGGCGATCAAGCAGATCACGGCATACGAGCCCTTGATGCGCTTGTGCACGGCGCTCACGGCCTTGAACACGGCAGCAGGCGTGAGGGGCAGTTCGCGGCCCGCTTGCTCCAGCTCGTGGGCGAACACGTTGATCAGGACTTCGGTGTCGCTGTCGGTGTTGAGGTGGCGGCGGTCGATGTCGAACAGCTCTTTGCGCAGGTCATGGGCATTGGTGAGGTTGCCGTTGTGCACCAGCACCAAACCGAAAGGCGCGTTGACGTAGAAGGGCTGCGCCTCTTCTTCGTTGAACGCATTGCCAGCCGTTGGGTAGCGAACCTGACCCAGGCCAACCGGACCCATCAGGGCGCGCATGTCACGGGTGCGGAACACGTCCTTGACCATGCCACGGGCCTTGTGCATGAAGAATTTGCGGCCGTTCGCGTCGGGGCCAGCCGTCACGATGCCGGCTGCGTCTTGACCACGGTGTTGCAGCAGCAACAGCGCGTCATAGATCAGCTGATTGACGGGCGTCTTGGAAATCACACCAACGATGCCGCACATGGTTCACCTCTTGCAAAGAAATCAAAAAAATCGAAAGTCGCTTCACACCGGCTCTGGCAGGAATTTGACCACCTGCTCAGGCAACATGGGGCGAAGCCCTTGTAACAACACCTGCAGCCACGCGACCCCGCGTGACGCATGCCACTGCTCCCACTGAGCCAGCGGCGTCATGCTCACGAGGGTGACAAGGGCCAAGGCCACCACCACCCCACGCATCAAACCGAAAAAAGCCCCGAACAAGCGGTCTGTGCCGCTCAAAGCCGAAGCTTTGACCATTTGGGCAACGGCCCATGAAATCAAGGCCCACACCAGCCAGGCCAACACAAAGGCCACCAACATGCCTGACAGCACATTGAGCCGTGAGCCCAATGCACCAACGGGCACATGCAGCGCCACCGTCGGGCCCAAGCACTGCGCAGCGATGTAAGCCACGCCCCAGCCCATCAAGGCCATCACTTCGGTGATCAGGCCGCGCCAAGCGCCCACGATCACCGACAGGCCCAAGCCCACCAGCAAAACCAGGTCCACCAAAGACCAAGGACTGGTCGCAACCGCGTCGTTCACAGCGTCAACACCGCACCCGTCAAACCGGCCTTGCGCAAGGTGGCCATGGCTTTGTCGGCTTCAGCCTTGTCGGCATAGGGGCCCATGCGCACGCGAATGCGCTTGCCGGCTGGCGTGTCAACTTGCTGGGTGTAAGTCTTGAGCCCCAAGCGCTCGACCTTCATGCGGGCTTCGTGGGCCGTGGGCACATCCGAGAAAGCGCCGAATTGCACAACGTAGCGGCTCACGCCCTTGTCGGACTTGTCGGCTGCCTTGTCTGGCGATTTGGCGTTGTCTTTACCGGCATCCTTGCTTGGCTTGACCGGCTCTTTGGCCTTGTCAGGCGTCTTGGCCTTGTCCTTGGGCGTGTCTTTCGCAGCGTCCTTGGCTTTGGGCTTGTCGTGCTCTTTGTCCTTTGGGGCGTCTTTGCTCGCCGGCTTGGCGACAGGCTTGGGGGCCTTGGCGGGCGCTTCTTCAATGACTTCCTTGGGCTCAGGCGCAGGCACGGCGGCCTCTGGCTTGGGCGCGGGCTCGGGATCTGCCGCTGGTGCTGGCGTGCCGATGATGCCTGCCACAGCCACCTTGCCTGCTGCGCTGCGGCCCGCAGGCGCGGCCACCGGTGGCGACACACTCACATCACCACCCGCACCCGGCGCCTGCACGATTTGCACGTCGGCCGACAAGGGCCGAGGTTGGGTCTCGAACAGAACCGGAAAGCCAACGACCCCGGCGCCCACCAACACCACCATGCCGATCAGACGACGGCGGGCTCGCACGCGTGCAGCCTCGACATCGGATGTGGACAAGGGCACGGCGTCGCTGACCGAAGTGGCGTCGCGACGGAAGCGCTGGAGGAAAGATGGCAGCGGCATGCTCTCGGGGGTCGATCTGAACAGGTTGGGTCAGTGAAGACAGGCCAGCACGGCCTCAAACAGCGTCAAGGCTTTGCCGCGGGAGACTGCAGGTGGGGGGCGTTGAGCTTGGGCAAGCCCTCGTGCAACACACCGCCCACGGTGTAAAACGAACCAAAGACCACGATTCTATCTGCCGGGTCAGCGGCAGCCAGAGCCGCATGGAGCGCCGCCATGGGGTCGGCGTGCACGGTGACCGTGGCTTGGGGCGCAGTGGCAGACGGGTTGGCCGCCACATGGGCCTCGATGCTGGCCTTGAGCGAGGCCGCTGTGGCCGCTCGCGCGGTGGGGAGGTCACAGCAATACCAAGCATCGACCAGAGGACGCAACTTGGCCAGCATGCCGGCCGCATCTTTGTCGGCCATGGCGCCCCACACCACATGGGTGCGAGGGAAGAAGCCCATCTGGTCGAGGTTGGCCGCCAGCGTGGCGGCGGCATGCGGGTTGTGGGCCACATCCAGGATCAACGTGGGTTGGCCCGGGATGATTTGGAAGCGCCCCGGCAACTCGACCGTGGCCAAACCTGTGCGCACAGCTTGAGCCGACACGGGCAGGCGGTTGCGCATGGCTTCCAGCGCTGCCAGAGCACCCGACGCGTTGAGCAGCTGGTTGGCGCCGCGCAGCGCGGGGTAGGCCATGCTGTTGAAGCGCTTGTTGCGCCCGCCCCAAGACCACTGCTGGCGATCACCCGCGTAGTTGTGGTCACGCCCGAACAGCCACAGGTCGGCGCCCACCCTCTCGGCATGGGCTGCGATGCTGGCCGGTGGCTGCGGGTCCGACACCACCACGGGGCGCCCTGCGCGCATGATCCCGGCCTTTTCAAACCCGATGAACTCGCGATCCGGCCCCAGGAAGTCCATGTGGTCCAGGTCGATGCTGGTGATGACAGCGCAGTCGGTGTCGATGATGTTGACCGCGTCGAGGCGACCGCCCAGTCCCACCTCCAAGATGACCGCATCCAGCCCCGAGGTGGCCAGCAAACGCATGATCGCCAGGGTGGTGAACTCGAAGTAGGTCAAGGCGATCTCACCGCGTGCGGCCTCAATGGCAGCGAAGTGCGGCAACAAGGCCTCTGCCTTGACCAACTCGCCATTGACGCGGCAACGCTCTTCAAAACGCACCAGGTGAGGCGATCCATACACGCCCACCTTGAAGCCAGACGACATCAAGATGCCTTCCAGCATGGCGCAGGTCGAGCCCTTGCCATTGGTGCCAGCCACCGTGAACACCACGGGCGCCTCACGGCTGTCGTCTTCTTGACCCAAGGGGGTGCCCAAGGTCACGCCCGCGCGCCGCCACACTTGGCCAACACGGCCCAGGCCCATGTCAATGGCAACAGGATGCAGACGCTCGCAATGCGCCAACCAGCCCTCTAGGGTGCTGGGCAGGGCTTGGGGGGCAGAGTTGGGCTGGCTCATGGTCTGTCTCTTATACACATCTGACGCTGCCGACGACTAGTCGAGT
>JAVLFO010000379.1:0-1907 GCA_046052805.1 Aquabacterium sp.
GCAGGCCTTTGAGCACGCCGGCCTGGACCCCATGGCCGCGTATGACCAACGCGCCTTGCAGGGCGACTGGGCGGCCCCTTGCGCGCAGTGGATCGAGCAGGCCGCACGCGGCATGGCCATGGCCATCAACACCACGGCATGTGTGCTCGACCTCGAAGGCGTGATCATCGACGGCTCTTTCAGCCGCGAACTGCTGGCCGAGCTGATGCCGGCCGTGCGCAGCGCCATGCAGCAACACAGCTGGGAAGGCGTTTTCGAGCCCCAGTTGATGGCGGGCACCATCGGCTCAGACGCGCGTGCGCTGGGCGGCGCCTTGATGCCGCTGTACGCCAACTTCGCGCCCGACCGAGAGCTCTTCCTCAAGCTGGAGGCCTGAGCCCCCTGCCCTCAGATGGGCAACGCGATGAGGTCGTGGCCTTCAACGGCCAGGATGCGGGCCTTGGTGAACTCGCCCACCTTCAGCGTCTTGCTGGCTTTTTCAGGCGGCAGCAGGCGCACGGTGCCATCGATCTCGGGGGCATCGGCGTAGCTCCGGCCCACGCCGCCCTTGCGGCCCATGGCGGGGGCGCTGTCCACCAAGACCTGCATCGTGGCGCCCACGCGGCGCTGCAGTTTGGCGATCGACACCTGCTCGGCCACCGCCATGAAACGCGCCTGACGCTCTTCACGTACCTCTTGAGGCAATGCGCCTTCCAGCTCATTGGCTGGCGCGCCTTCGATGGGCGAGTAGGCAAAGCAACCCGCGCGGTCGATCTCGGCCTCGCGCAAGAAGTCGAGCAGGTACTCGAACTCGGCCTCGGTCTCGCCAGGGAAGCCGGCGATGAAGGTCGAACGCACCACGATCTCCGGGCAGATCTCGCGCCAGCGGCGCAGGCGGTCCAGGTTCTTCTCACCATTGGCCGGGCGCTTCATGCGCTTGAGCACATCAGGGTGCGCGTGCTGGAAAGGCACATCCAGGTAAGGCAGGATCAAGCCCTCGGCCATCATCGGCACGATCTCGTCGACGTGCGGATACGGATAGACGTAGTGCATGCGCACCCAAGCGCCGTGCTCGCGGGCCAAGGCACCCAGTTGCTCGGCCAGGTCGTACATGCGCGTCTTGACGGGCTTGCCGTCCCAGAAGCCGGTGCGGTACTTGACGTCCACGCCGTAGGCGCTGGTGTCTTGGCTGATGACCAGCAGCTCTTTCACGCCAGACTCGAACAGCGCGCGGGCCTCGCTCAGCACATCGCCAATCGGGCGCGAGACCAGGTCGCCGCGCATGCTGGGGATGATGCAAAAGCTGCAGCGGTGGTTACAGCCTTCGCTGATCTTCAGGTAGGCGTAGTGCTTGGGCGTGAGCTTGATGCCGGCAATGCCGCGCGACTCGGGCACCAAGTCAATGAAGGGGTCGTGGGGCTTGGGCACGTGCAGGTGCACGGCGTCCATCACCTCTTGCGTGGCGTGGGGGCCGGTGACGGCCAGCACGCTGGGGTGCATCTGGCGCACCAGGTTGTCGGCGCCGTCTGCGCCCGCTTTGGCACCCAGGCAACCGGTGACGATCACCTTGCCGTTCTCAGCCAGGGCCTCGCCAATGGCATCCAGGCTTTCCTTGACGGCATCGTCAATGAAGCCGCAGGTGTTGACGACCACGAGGGCAGCGCCATCGTAGGTCTTGCTGGTTTCATAGCCCTCTGCGCGCAGCTGGGTCAGGATCAGTTCGGAATCGGTCAAGGCCTTGGGGCAACCAAGGCTCACGAAAGCGATCTTCGGGGCGGGGGAAGCGTTCTCACTCATCCCGCTATTGTCCGGGATTTGGCTGCGGTTTGTGCCTGGTCTGGCCGTTTCCCCCTGGATCAGGCCTCCGCCGCCCCCCGGTTGGCCAGGCCATCGGCCCGTTCCTGTCTCTTATACACATCTGACGCTGC
>JAVLFO010000380.1:0-2059 GCA_046052805.1 Aquabacterium sp.
CAGCTGCTGCAGCAGGCGTTCAAGCTTGACCTGGCTGGCCGATGCGCTGGCTGGCTGCGCCTACTTCAAGGTCTACCGCCAGTTCAAGATGTACAACGACCCGCGCTTCAACCCCGCCCTGGTGGCTGAGCAGGCGAAAGCCAAGGCTTGAACATCGCGCCCTCGACTTGTACAATTGGTTTGTACCGATCGCAGCAGTCAGCCCCAAAGCCATGAACAGCATCCCCTTTTCAGAAGCACGCGCGCACCTCGCAGAAGCGCTGCGCGGGGTTGAGCTCAGGCAAGAGCCTTTGGTCATCTCTCGGCGTGGCCAGGCGGCCGGCTTGCTGGTGCCCATGGCGCATTACGCCAAGCTCACGGGGGCTGAGATGGACTTCACCGCGCGGCTGAGCCAATGGCGCACCGAAAACGGCCTCAGCGCTGCGCCCGATGCCGACGCCGATGCCCTCACGCCGGCCCGTGATCCAAGCCCGGGGCGTGACTTCGCGTGGTGATCACACCCAACTGGCTGCTTGACACGAACGTCTTGTCCGAAGCCATCCGCGCAGTGCCCTCGCCCTCTGTGATGGCGCATTTGACGCGTCACCGAAGCGAGCTCGCCATTGGCGCGCCGGTGTGGCACGAGTTGCGATTTGGCTGGCTGCGCATGGCCGACGGGCAACGCAAAGACGCCATCGGTCGGTACATCCAAGATGTCGTTGCCAGCCTGCCTGTGTTGCCCTATGACGCGGCTGCAGCGCGCATCCATGCGCAATTGCGGGTAAACCGCGATGCCCTCGGTAAACCACTGCCCTTTGTGGATGGGCAAATCGCCGCCATCGCCATCGCGCATGGCCTGACCCTGGTGACTCGCAACGCCAAAGACTTCACCGACCTGCCTGGCTTGAACATGGCCAATTGGTTTGAACAATGAGCCATGACATGCGCGTCCTGATCGTCAAGACCAGCTCGATGGGCGACGTTGTCCACGCGCTGCCCGCCATCAGCGACCTGGCCGCCGCGATGCCCGGCATCCAGATCGACTGGCTGGTTGAGAAGGGCTTTGCGGCCATGCCGCAGCAGCACCGCGCCGTGAACCGCGTCATCACCCTGCAGTGGCGCAAGTGGCGCAAAAGCCTGCGCTCGCCCGACACCCGCGCCGCGCTGCGCCAGTGGCGGGCCGAGATGTCGCAAACGCCTTATGACCTGGTCATTGACCTGCAAGGCCTGCTCAAAAGCGCCGCCTTTGCGTGCTTTGCCAACGGCCCACGCGCAGGCTATGACCGCCGCAGCATCCGCGAACCTCTGGCTTCTTTGTTCTACGGCCGCAAGGCCCGCGTGCCCAAAAGCCTGCATGCCGTCGACCGCTGCCGGCAGTTGATGTCGCAGCTGATGGGCTACCCTCTGCCGACCACGCCCCCCGACTTCGGGCTACAGGCCAACACGCAAGCCTGGACGCCCGGCACCGGCCCGTTTGCCGTGCTCATACCGTGCGCCAGCCGGCCAGAAAAGCTCTGGCCACAGGCTGACTGGATCGCCATTGGACAAGACCTGCGTGCGCGTGGCTGGCAAGTGGCCATCATGTGGGGCAGCCCGCAAGAGCAAGCGCTGGCACAAGCCATTGCCGACCCCGTCGGCGGGCACGTGCCGCCCTTTTTGACCGTGGCGCAAGCGGCCGACACGCTGGCCCAAGCCCAAGTCGTCATCGGCCTTGACACGGGCATGAGCCACCTCGCGGCGGCCCATGCGCGCCCCACCGTCGGCATTTACTGCGACCACGAACCCGGCCTGGCAGGCCTTCGGGGCGCCGGACGGGTGGTGAGCCTGGGCGGCAAGGGGCAGGTACCATCGCTCGTCCAAGTGCGCGCCGCCTTGCAGCAAGTGGCCCCCGCGCCCGCCTCTCCTGACTGAGCCTCCATGGATTTCAAAGACACCAACGCCCGCCTGATGACCTATGTACGCCCGCAGTGGCGCATGTTGGCCCTGGCTGTGACTTTCTTTTTGCTCAGCTCGGCCGTCGAGCCGCTGGTGCCGGCCCTGTTCAAAAAGCTGATCGACTCCGGCTTCAAAGAAGGCCTGA
>JAVLFO010000381.1:0-5383 GCA_046052805.1 Aquabacterium sp.
TCGGCAGCGTCAGATGTGTATAAGAGACAGTGCCAAGACGGCCGCAGCCAGCACAGCAACAAGGCCAAGGCCCTGCAGGTGCTGCAAGCCCGCATCCAGGAAAAAGAGCGCAGCGAGCGCGCCGCCAAAGAGGCCGCTACCCGTAAGAGCCTGGTGGGCACGGGCGACCGCTCTGACCGCATCCGCACCTACAACTTCCCGCAGGGCCGCTTCACCGACCACCGCATCAACCTCACGCTCTACAAGCTGCTGGCCATCATGGAAGGCGAGCTGGACGACGTGATCGCCGCCCTGCTCTCGGCCCAAGCCGCCGACCAGCTGGCCGAACTGGAAGCAGCCACCGGTGTCTGACCTGCCCAGCACCCCTTGGACGGTGGACCAGGCCCAGCGACACGCACGGGCCTGCGGCCTCGATCGCCTGGACACCCAAATGCTGCTGTGCGCCCTGCTGCAACAGCGCAGCAGCTGGCTGATCACCCATGGCGACGACCTTTTGAGCGCTGAACAAACCCAGCGCTTGCACACGCAAATCCAACGGCGCGTGGGGGGCGAGCCCCTGGCCTACATCCTGGGCGACAAAGAATTCTTCGGTTTGACGCTGGCCGTCTCGCCCGCCGTGCTGATCCCCCGCCCCGACACCGAAACCCTGGTCGATTGGGCGCTTGAAAAGCTCCCTGTTGACGAGGTTGTCGCCCGCCGCACCGCAGGCCAGCCCATCCGGGTGCTCGATTTGGGCACCGGCAGCGGCGCCATCGCCCTGGCCCTGCAACACCAACGCCCCGGGTTGGACGTGACCGCTGTGGACGCCAGCGAAGCCGCCCTGCGCACCGCCCAGGCCAATGCCCAGCAATTGCAACTGCCTGTGCGTTTTCTGCTGGGCAGTTGGCTCAACCCCGTGGCTGGCGAACGGTTCGACCTCATCGTCAGCAACCCGCCCTACATCGCCGAGGACGACCCGCACATGGCGGCCCTGCACCACGAGCCACGCCAGGCCCTGACCTCGGGGCCCGACGGCCTGGACGACATCCGCCACATCGTCGCGCACGCCCAGGCGCACCTGCTCAAAGGCGGCTGGCTGATGTTCGAACACGGCTACGACCAGGCCGAGGCCGTGGCCCAGCTGATGCGCGCGCAGGGCTTCACTGACGTCAGCAGCCGACACGATCTGGGCGGAAACCCCCGCTGCACGGTCGGGCAATCGGTCACAAGTCACAGGTGAAAGCCCGCAGTCAGCCGCCATCGCAAATCGTGAAAATGGCCTGACGGATGCTCACATATCGGCGCCACACGCCGATACCCCAGGCGTAGCATGAAATGGTTCTCAGGAGATCATCATGGCCGCTCACCACACCACCGCTTTGTTCAGAGGGCTCTCGGCCAGCTGCGCCCGAGCGTGGGTCGTCGCAGCGCCCCTCTTGGTCGCCACTGCCTGCGTGCAGGCCCAGATGGTGCCCCGTGCTGGCAACGCCTGGCGTGAGTACACCTCTGACAACCTCAGCACCGCCCGCATCAGCTGGAGCGCCCCCACCGAAACGCCGGGCAACGGTTTGAATGCCCAAGGCCAAGGCCTGTGGCCCCACTGGGAAGGCCGCATCGGCGTGGTCATCGACCGCCCGGTCAACCCCTTGAAAGACAGCTTCGTGCTGGCCCAACCGGCCCAAGCCGGCCTGCGCGTGCGCAGCATGCACGTCTTGTCTGACTACTATCTGGACGGCGGCTTTCGCGCCACGGCGGGCCTGGTGCGCGGTGAAACCAGCCAAGCCTGGTGGTCCAGCGGCGACAACGGCGGCGGCCTGAACCTCAGCCTGCAGCGCCTGGACACCCTGGGTCTGATGGGCAGCATCGATTCCCGCGCCCGCGTGGCCAGCCAAGACCGCCAGACCAGCCCGTACATTGGCGCGGGCTACAGCACCCGCCTGAACGTGCGCAGCGCGCCCAACCCCTGGCGCTTCAATGCGGATCTGGGCCTGATCACCATCAACTCCAACAACATTGGCCGCATCACCCAAGTCTTGCAAGGTGACCGAGGCATTGAAGACCTCGCCCGCGATCTGCGCCTGCGCACCATCGTCAAAGTCTCTGTCGGCTACGCTTTCTGAAGCGACGCAGAAGCCATACCGACCACCAAGCGGCTCAGGCCTGATATAACCGGGCCTGTTTTCTATTTTGGACATGGTTTGGTTATGAGCGACGTTCAGCAACGCATCGACGCCCTGGTCAAGGGCAACCGCGTGGTTCTTTTCATGAAGGGCAGCGCCCAGTTTCCGCAATGTGGCTTCTCGGGCCGTGCCGTGCAGATCCTCAAGGCGTGTGGCGTCAATGACCTGACCACGGTCAACGTCCTCGAAGACAACGAGATCCGCCAAGGCATCAAGGACTACGCCAACTGGCCCACCATCCCGCAGCTCTACGTCAACGGCGAGTTCGTCGGTGGCTCAGACATCATGATGGAGATGTACCAAGCGGGTGAGCTCCAAACGGTTCTGACGGGTGCTTGACACGCCTCGCGCCCCGACCGTGCGCCCCCGGCGCCTGATCGTGGGCCTCACTGGAGCCTCTGGCGCCGTTTATGGTGTGCGCCTGCTGGAGCGCGCGCGCTCTCTGGGCGTGGAGACCCACCTGGTGGCCACGCCCGCCGGCATCTTGAACGTGCACCACGAACTCGGCCTGAGCCGCAGCGAACTCGAGGCGCTGGCCAGCCAGGCCCACGCGCCTGGCGAGGTGGGTGCCTGCATTGCCAGCGGCAGCTTCACCACCGACGCGATGGTGATTGCCCCCTGCACCATGAAGACGCTGGCCGCCGTGGCACACGGCATGGGCGACAACCTGCTGACCCGCGCCGCCGACGTGACCCTCAAAGAACGCCGCCGCCTGGTCTTGATGGTGCGCGAAACGCCCTTCAACTTGGCTCACCTGCGCAACATGGTGTCGGTCACCGAGATGGGGGGCATCATCTTCCCGCCCCTGCCGGCGTTTTATCACCGCCCCAAGAGCATTGACGAGCTCGTCAACGACACGGTCGAGCGCGTGCTGGCGCTCGTGCACATCGACCAAGCGCAGCCACAGCAGTGGCAGGGCCTCTGAGCCTCAGAGTTCAGCGCACTGGCTCGCGGGCGGCCGCGCCCGCATCGGCCATTTGCGCCGAAGCCTCAGGCAACTTCCATTTGCGCCACGCTGCGGTGACCGCGTTCGGGTACTCCGCTCGCCCACGGCTGCCGTTGTAACGGCCCAATGCCATGAACAAGTCGCCCCGCTCACGGTCAAGGTAGTGGCGCAAGATGACGCACCCAAAGCGGATGTTGGTCTGCATGTGGAACAAGCTGCTGGCTTCGCCATCGCCGATCGAGCGCGACCAGAACGGCATGATCTGCATGTAGCCGCGCGCACCCACCGATGAAATGGCGTACTTGCGGAAGCCACTTTCGACCTCGATCAAGCCCATCACCAGGCCAGGGTCCAGCCCGGCACGCTTGGCCTCGTACCAAACGGTTTGCAAAAACTCGCGGCGCACCAGCTGTTCGGGCTTGCGTTTGACGAGGCGGTCGTCGGCGGCCAGCACCCAGCGGTCAAACACCTGGCGTTGCGCATCGTTGGCAAACACCGGTGCAGGCGGCGCAGCTTGAGAGACAGCCGCAGACAAGGCCGTGCGCACCGAGTCGGCCAGGGGCTCCTCGACCTGGGCCCCAGCCCAAGCAGACGTCACGCAAGCCATCGCGCTGAGCAGACACAACAGCGCCAGCACCGGCGCCATCCGGCGTCGGTGCTGCGACCGGGTCATGCCAAACATCCTCATCTCATGACCTTAGCGGATCTGCTTCAGGCGTGATCAAGACAATTGCAAGCGATTGCTCAGGTGGCCCAGCACATCGGCCACAGGCAACTTGCTCGCTTCTTTGTCCTGGCGGCCTTGGTACTCGACCACGCCGTCCTTGAGACCCTTGTCGCCCAGCACCACGCGGTGCGGCACGCCGATCAACTCCCAGTCGGCGAACATCGCGCCGGGGCGCTCACCTCGGTCATCCAGGATCACGTCCACGCCCTTGGCCAGCAGGTCGCTGTACAACTGGTCAGCGGCAGCCTTGACGTCGGCCGAACGGTCGTAACCGATCGGGCAGATCACCACCGTGAACGGCGCAATGGCGTCGGGCCAGATGATGCCGCGCTCGTCGTGCTTTTGCTCGATGGCCGCGCCCAAGATGCGGGTCACGCCAATGCCGTAGCAGCCCATCTCGAAAGGCTTGGGCTTGCCATCTTCGTCCAAGAAGGTGGCGTTCATGGCCTTGGAGTACTTGGTACCCTGGTAGAACACGTGGCCCACCTCGATGCCGCGCTGGATGGCCAGCACGCCCTTGCCATCGGGGCTGGCGTCGCCTTCAACCACGTTGCGCAGGTCGGCCACCAGATCGGGCTCGGGCAGGTCACGGCCCCAGTTCACGCCACGGATGTGGAAGCCGGCCTCATTGGCGCCGACCACGAAATCGGCCATGTTGGCGACCGTGCGGTCCGCAATGACCTTGACCGGCTTGGCCATGCCCACCGGGCCCAAAAAGCCGGGCTTGGTGCCGAAGTGCTCGACGATTTCTTTTTCGGTGGCAAAGCGGAAGCCCGCCTTCAAACCCGAACCGTCGGCCAGCTCGATCTTGCCGGCCTTGACTTCATTGAGGTCGTGATCGCCACGCACCAACAACAGCCAGACGGTGGACTTGGCGATCTCGCCGTGCTCGTTCAGCTCGTCGGTGGCCAGCACCAGCGACTTGACGGTCTGGCTCAAGGGCAGGCCCAACAGCTCGGCCACATCGGCACAGGTGCTCTTGCCTGGCGTGGCGACCTTTTCAAGGGCCACGCTGGCAGCGGCGCGCTGGGCCAGCAAAGGCAGCGCTTCGGCCAGCTCGATGTTGGCCGCGTAGTCGCTGGTGGGGCAGTAGACGATGGCGTCTTCACCCGTGTCGGCGATCACCTGGAACTCGTGCGAACGGTCGCCGCCAATGGCGCCGGTGTCGGCCGCCACGGCGCGGTACTGCAGGCCCAGCCGGTCAAAGATGCGGCTGTAGCAGGCGAACATGTTGTCGTAGCTCTTGCCAGCCGAGGCCACATCGCGGTCAAACGAATAGGCGTCTTTCATCGTGAACTCGCGGCCACGCATGATGCCAAAGCGCGGACGGCGCTCGTCGCGGAACTTGGTCTGGATCTGATAGAAGTTCTTGGGCAGCTGGCGGTAGCTGCGCAGCTCTTGACGAGCGATGTCGGTCACGACCTCTTCGGCCGTGGGCTGGATGACGAAGTCGCGGTCGTGGCGGTCTTTGAAGCGCAGCAGCTCGGCGCCCATCTTTTCAAAACGACCGGTCTCTTGCCACAGCTCGGCGGGTTGCACCACGGGCATCAC
>JAVLFO010000382.1:0-2895 GCA_046052805.1 Aquabacterium sp.
AACAGCAACAGCTCGGCAGCTTCCTGCTGCTGGCCCTGGTGCTGCTGGTGGTGTTCCCGCTCGGGCTGGACACCTTCCGACTCAACCTGGTGGGCAAGTACCTGACCTATGCCTTCGTGGCCCTGGGCCTGGTCATGCTGTGGGGCCACGCTGGCATCCTCAGCCTGGGCCAAGGCGTGTTCTTCGGGTTGGGTGGCTACATGATGGCCATGTTCCTCAAGCTCGAAGCCTCTGACCCCATCGCCACCAAGATCCAGTCCACACCGGGCATCCCCGACTTCATGGACTGGAACCAGCTCACCGCCCTGCCCTTTTGGTGGGTGCCCTTCAAGAGCCTGCCCTTTGCCTTGGCGGCTGTGGTGATCGTGCCCATGATCCTGGCCTTCATCATCAGCTTCGCCATGTTCAAGCGGCGCGTGGGCGGCGTGTACTTCGCCATCATCACGCAGGCCGTGGCCCTGATCTTGACGGTGCTGATCATTGGCCAGCAAGGCTTCACGGGCGGCGTCAACGGCATCACCGACCTCAAGACCCTGCTGGGCTGGGACATCCGCACCGACAGTGCCAAGTACATCCTGTACTACGTGTGCGTGGCCTTCTTGATCGGCGGCGTGTTCTTGTGCCGCTGGGTGCAGTCCAGCAAGCTGGGCACCCTGCTGCTGGCCATGCGCGACAAGGAAGACCGCGTGCGCTTCTCGGGCTACGACGTGGCCATGTTCAAGGTCTTTGCCTTCTGTCTGGCGGCCATGCTGTCGGCGGTGGGTGGCGCTTTGTTCACGCTGCAGGTGGGCTTCATGTCGCCCTCGTTCGTGGGCATCGTGCCCAGCATTGAGATGGTGATCTTTGCTGCAGTGGGCGGCCGCATGAGCCTGGTGGGCAGCATCTACGGCGCCCTGCTGGTGAACTATGGCAAGACCTACTTCTCTGAAAGCGCGCCTGACCTGTGGCTGTTCTTGATGGCCGGCCTGTTCATTGGCGTGACCATGGCCTTTCCGGATGGGCTGGCCGGTTTGGTCGAGCAAAAGCTCAAGCCCTGGTGGGTCCGGCGCCAAGCCATGCGCAAAGCGCAGGCCGAGCGCATCGCAACCGCGCACGCCATCTACCCCGACGTGCCACCTGGCGGCAAGCCCAGCAGCACGGGCAGTGACCTGCCCCCGGGCATGAGCGGCCAGCAAGCCTGATCACCCCTGCACACACCCCCTAGACCTCAGCATTGGAGTGACCCCATGAGTGCCAAAGAGTTTGTGCTCTATGTCGAAGACCTCACCGTGTCCTTCGACGGCTTCAAAGCCATCGACAGCCTGAACCTGTATGTCGACAAAAACGAGCTGCGCGTGATCATCGGCCCCAACGGCGCAGGCAAGACCACGCTGCTGGACCTGATCTGCGGCAAGACCCCCGCCAGCCACGGCAGCATCAAGTTCAAGGACCAAGAGCTGACCAAAAAGAGCGAGCACGCCATCGTGCGCGCCGGTGTGGGCCGCAAGTTCCAAACGCCCTCGATCTACGAAAACCTCAGCGTATTCCAGAACCTCGAGGTGTCCTACCCCGAAGGCCGATCGGTGCTGGGCGCACTGGCCTTCAAGTGCAACGACGAGGTCAAGGCCCGCGTGCAGGTGGTGGCCGAAGAGATCGGCCTGGCCGAGAAGCTCGACACCGAAGCGGGCTTGCTCAGCCACGGTCAAAAGCAATGGTTGGAGATCGGCATGCTGCTGATGCAAGAGCCTGAGTTGTTGATGCTGGACGAGCCCATTGCCGGCATGAGCGCCCGCGAACGCGAGCTCACCGCCGACCTGCTCAAGCGCATCTGCAAGGGCCGCTCGATGATCGTGATCGAGCACGACATGGCCTTTGTGGCGCAGATCGCCTCGAAGGTCACGGTCATGCACCAAGGAAAGATCCTGGCAGAAGGCACGATGGACCAGGTCCAGAACGACCCCAAGGTCATTGACGTTTACCTCGGCCATGGAGCCGCTTTCGAGAAGGACCGAGACATGTTGGAAGTCAAAGACCTGGTCGTGGCCTATGGCCAAAGCGAAGCCTTGCATGGCATCAGCTTCGAGGCCCGCAAAAACGAAACCGTGGCCATCATGGGCCGCAACGGCATGGGCAAGACCACGCTGTTCAAAAGCCTGATGGGCGTGCTGCCCACCAAGTCGGGCGACATCGCGGTGGCGGGCAACAGCGTCGTCAAAGACGAGAGCTTCAAGCGCGTGGCCAAGGGCATCGCCTATGTGCCCCAAGGCCGCATGATTTTCCCGACCCTCACGGTCGAAGAGAACATCCAGACTGGCCTGGAGAACAGCAAAACCAAGCGCATCCCGGGCGAAATTTACGACCTCTTCCCGGTGCTCTTTGACATGAAGCACCGCAAGGGCGGCAACCTCTCAGGCGGGCAGCAACAGCAGCTGGCCATTGCGCGCGCCTTGGTCACCGACCCCAAGGTGCTGCTGCTCGATGAGCCCACCGAAGGCATCCAGCCCTCGATCATCAAAGACATCGCCAAAGCGCTCAACGAGATCCGCAAGCTGCGCGAAATCACCATCGTCGTGAGCGAGCAGGTGTTGAGCTTTGCGATGGACGTGGCCGACCGCCTCTTCGTCATCGAAGGCGGCCGTCTGGTGCACGAGACCTCGCGTGCCGACACCGATGCCGAGCGCATCAAGGCCTATCTGTCTGTTTGAACCATCCCCGCGTTGACACAAAGGAGCACCCCATGGCTGACACCCTCATCAAGGTCGATCTGACCCAATCGCCCACGCTGAACGAGAACATCCACAACCGCTGGCACCCCGACATCCCGATGGCCTGCTGGGTCAACCCCGGTGACGAGTTCATCCTGGAGACCTTCGACTGGACCGGCGGCTTCATCCAGAACAACGATTCGGCCGATGA
>JAVLFO010000383.1:0-1788 GCA_046052805.1 Aquabacterium sp.
GCCGACCCCGACGCCGAGCAGGCTTTGGGGCGTGCCGTGGGCGTGCCGGCAACGTCCTTCACGTCGCTCAGCTACAGCGAGCTCAACACCCGGCTCAACGCCTTGGTGAAAGCGCACCTGGGCCTGATCAAAGGCTACCGCTTCACCCTGGACATCGAGCGCGCTGCCGACGTCATCGAGCTGCAGCGCGTGGCCATGCGCCTGGTGGACGAGGTGGACTCGGCACGCGGTGCCGCGGCCGTGGCCGAGGTGCGGCGCGCGCTGGGTTTGTGAGGGGCTTGCGCCTGAGCGTTCAGGGACGAGGCGCCGGCACACCTGCCGTTGCGGGGACGGAGGCAGCCGGGGCCGATGCGGGTGATGCCTCTGCCTCCCCCACCTTTGCAGCCGCTGCTGTGGCCGTTGCCACGGCCGACGCGGGCCGCACACACCCCATCGCATCGCCGCGGCCCTTCAGGTAGGCCCGCCGGATGCCGCCTGCCGTGATGGCCGCGCCCACCTGCTTGCTGTGCTTTTCGGCGCCACTGAGCTTGCGCAGCCAGCTGCGAAAAGGCACGAAACCCTCGACGGTGCGGCGCACGGCCGAGACGCCGGCGTTCTCCGCGAGGTCGGTGCCACGGGTCAGCAGGCTGGGCTTCTCGCTGGCTTTGGGATCGTCGAGGTCGGCGCCGAGGGCTTCGTCCAGCGCAGCGACCTCGGTGGCGATGGCCTCGCAACCGGGCGCCTGGGGCGGGGCGTAAGGGCCTTGGGCCGCGATCTGCAGCGATGCAGGGATGGCCTCTTGCACGACGTTGAGGTCGCTCAAGGGCGTGATGGCCGCCTGGCCGACGCGCTCGGTCACGCCGCTGTCCTTGGTGGTGGGCTTGACCGTGGCCACGGCCGGCACGCTGGGCAGGTCGGGCAGCTTGGGCAAGCCACCGGAAGCGTGTCCGGCATCGCCTGAGGCGCAGGCCGTGAGCAGGACTTGCAGGGCGATCAGGACGGGCCAGGCGCGTGCGAGGGGCAGGCGTGCAGGGTGGGCAAGTGGTGCACGTTGGGCGTGGCGACGACAAGTCAGGTGCATGGCGGACACAACAAAGTCTGGCGCTGAGCTTACGCTGGGGTGAGCAAGGCTTGGAACCGTTTTTCCCCTTGGGCCAGGCTGTGATGCATGCGCACATGCGCTTGCGCAGCGAGCCGCAATGGACGCAGCGAGGCGGCATCGTCGAGGGCCTGTACGATCCGATCTGCCAGTGCCCCGGTGTCAAAGAAATCGGTGAGCAGCCCATTGACACCGTCTGCAATCACCTCTTCGACAGGTCCGGTGCGTGAGCCGATCACCAGGCAGCCGCTGGCCATGGCTTCGAGCATTGACCATGACAGCACGAAGGGGTAAGTGAGGTAGATGTGGGCTGCAGAAACCTGCAGCACGCGCCGATAGATGTCGTAGGGCACCTTGCCCAGGAAGTGGGTGCGTGTGGCGTCCAGCCGGACCTCCCGCAGCAATTTTTCGCGCCAGTTGGAGGCATCGGTGGGTTTGTGGCCATAGCTGACTTCGTCGCCTCCGACGATCACTGCGTGGCAGCGCGGGTGTGCTTTTTGGACCCTCTCCAGGGCACGCATGAAGCTGTGAAAGCCGCGGTACGGCTCCAGGTTGCGCGCGACGTAGGTGATGACCGGATCGCCGGCGCGCACCGTGTGCCCATTGGGCAGTGTGAGCTGCGTTGAGGCGTCGGCGCGCAGCAAATCAGTGTCGATGCCTTCATGCGCCAGCTGGATCTTCGGCAGAAAGTCGCTCGGGTGGCGGCTGCG
>JAVLFO010000384.1:0-4502 GCA_046052805.1 Aquabacterium sp.
ACCACATGGCCCGCATTGCTCAAGTCAACCACCTGAAGGCTGGTGGCGCTGCCTGAGGCCAAGAAGGCGCTCAGGTCAACCACGGTCTCGGTGCCATTGAGCGTCACCAGCTTGAAGCCGCTGGCCTGAGCGATCAAGACCTGTCCGTTGTCATTGAGGTCGACCGCCGTGCTCCCCAGTGTGCCGGCATAGACGACTTTGAAATCGGTGGTGCTCAAGGCCCAAGCTGAGGCATGGGCCACACAAAGGGTGGCGGCAAGCGCGGTCGCGCGCAGACTGATTTGAGCCAAGTTCATGGCATTCTCCCTGGATGGTGATGGTTGATTGGCCTCGCGGCCGCCTGCGGCTCTTGGTCCGCAGACCTTCATTGTGATCCGCTGTACGTGACGCCATGAACTAGGGCTTACGTCTAATCCACCGGATCAAGGGGAGGGCAACGCCGCTTGAATTTCGCGCCATCGCCCACACCTGTTCTCTGGACAACTGCAAAAGGAGTGCGCCATGTTCAACCTGATGAAAACCGCCGTCTTGATGGCGGCCATCACCGCCCTGTTCATGGCCATTGGCGGGATGATGGGCGGGCGCAGCGGCATGATGCTGGCCTTGGTCGTGGCCATTGGCATGAACTTCTTCAGCTACTGGTTTTCTGACCAGATGGTGCTCAAGATGTACAACGCCCGCGAGGTGGACGAAACCTCTGCGCCGCGCTTTTACGCCATGGTGCGTGAGCTGGCACAGCGCGCCGAGTTGCCCATGCCCAAGGTCTACCTGATCGACGAGGCCGCGCCCAACGCCTTTGCCACCGGACGCAACCCCGAACACGCGGCCGTGGCCGCCACGACCGGCATCATCAATGTGCTGACCGACCGCGAGTTGCGCGGTGTCATGGCCCACGAGCTGGCGCACGTCAAGCACCGTGACATCTTGATCAGCACCGTGAGCGCCACGATGGCCGGTGCGATTTCGATGTTGGCCAACTTTGCCGCGTTTTTTGGCGGTCGCGACTCAGAAGGCCGTCGCAACCCCATCGCGGGCATTGCGGTGGCAATTTTGGCGCCCTTGGCGGCCAGCCTGATCCAGATGGCCATCAGCCGCGCGCGTGAATTCGAGGCCGACCGTGGCGGTGCCGAGATCAGCGGCGACCCGCAGGCGCTGGCCAGCGCGCTCGAAAAAATCCACCGCTACGCCCAGGGCGTGCCGCTGGAGGCCGCAGAGGCCCACCCAGAAACCGCCCAAATGATGATCATGAACCCGCTCTCAGCAGGCGGCCTCAGTGGCCTGTTCTCGACCCACCCGGCCACGGAAGAGCGTGTGGCCCGCCTGATGGCCATGGCTCGCCAGGGCTGAGCCCCGCAGCCGGGGGGTCGGCCACTGGGCCGATCCACGAACCGTTCAAGCAAAGCGGTCCAGCAGCCGATACCAAGCAGCGCCCATTGCAGTTGGGGCGTTGCCGCGTACCGAGGAACCCGGATGCTGATCGAAGTTCGCAAGCCCCAAAACGCATCCGCCATGCTGGAGACCCCGGCCTGCTCATGTGCAGCCATGGCCGACCAGAGCCCATGGCGATCCCTGCTTGACCATGCCTCAGACGGCATCTTGAGCGCCTCGCCAGACGGCGCGGTGTTGTACGCCAACGCGGCCGCCTGCCGACTGCTGGGGCGCGACCTGACCGAGACCGTGGGCGCCACGCTGGGTCAACTGATCGCGCCTGTGGGGGCGGGTGCACTCGACTTTTGTGCCGATGGCGAGGAACGCCGGGCCGAGGGCCTGCACGCACGCGGTCACCGCATCCCACTGAGCATCAAGGTGAGCTTGGCGGATCAAGGCGAGCCAGCCGAGTCCGCATGGCGCATCGTGGTGATGAAAGATGCCCGCAAGCAAGAAGCCACCCAAAGGGCGATTGCGCATGCCTTGCGCCAGTTGAGCGAAACCGATGAGTTGCGGCGCGTGATCGTTCACAACGCGCCCTGCGCCATCTTTGTGCTGAGCAAGCACGGGATCATCGAAAGCGTGAACCCGGCGGGCGAGCAGTTGCTGGGGCACAAAGCCCAGCAGCTGGTGGGCCGCTGCACCATGCAAGGCTTTTTTGACGCCGACCAAGTGCAAGAGCGGGCGCGGCTGTTGGCGCTGCGTCTCAACCATGACGAGCCCGAACTGGACGTGCTCAAGCACCTGACGCTGTCCTCCCCAGACCAGCCCACCGAGTGGCACATGCTGCGCGCCGATGGCGGCACCCTGATCGCCGAGGTGCGTGTCACTGAGCTGCGTAACGAGCAGGGCGACTGCACGGGCCACATTGCCATGGCGCACAACGTGACGTCGCGGCGAGACGCCGAGAACCAGTTGCAGCACATGGCCTTGCACGACTCGCTCACGGCGCTGCCCAACCGCAACATGCTGCAAGACCAGCTCAAGGCGTGCATGGGCATTGCGGAGCGCGAAGGCCACACCATGGCCATGATGTTCTTGGACCTGGACCGATTCAAAAAGATCAACGACAGCCTGGGCCACCACATCGGGGACCACGTGCTGATCGAGGTGGCGCGACGCCTGCGCTCGTCGATGCGCACCTCCGACATCGTGGCGCGCTTGGGGGGCGACGAGTTCGTGGTGCTGCTGCCGCGCATCACCGAGCACGGCGATGGCCAGCGCGTGGCCAACAAGGTGCTGGAGGCCTTCAGTGAGCCCCTGCACATTGGGCCGCACGAGTTGCGCGTCACGCCCAGCATTGGTCTGGCGCTCTACCCCGACCATGGGCAAGACCCGATCACCTTGATGCGCCACGCCGACCTGGCCATGTACCAGGCCAAGAGCGAGGGACGCAACCGGGTGCAGGTCTACAGCGAGAAGATGCTGGCCCCCACGGCCGAGACCTTGGTGCTCGAGAACGACCTCTACAAGGCGCTGGAGCGCGATGAGCTCAGGCTGCACTTCCAGCCCCAGTTCGACTGCGCCAGTGGCCGCATCACAGGCGCCGAGGCCCTGCTGCGCTGGCAACACGACGGCAAGCTGGTGCCGCCCATCGACTTCATCCCGCTGGCCGAGGAGACCGGCCTGATCGTGCCCATGGGCGAGTGGGTGCTGCGCCGCGCCTGCACCATGGCACAGCAATGGCGAGCGCAAACGGGCTGGCCCTTGCGCATCGCCGTGAACCTGTCGGCTGTGCAGCTTGACCAAGCGGGCATCGTGGGCACGGTGGCGCGCGCCCTGTGCGACACGGGCCTGCCCGCGACGGCCTTGGAGCTGGAGATCACCGAAAGTGTGATCGTGCGCGAGTCGCTGCGCGCGGCCGACGTGCTGCGGCAACTGCGCGCTCTGGGCGTGGGCATCGCCATCGATGACTTTGGCGTGGGCTATTCGAGCTTTGCCTATTTGCGCGAGTTGCCGGTGGACCGCTTCAAGCTCGATCGCAGCTTCTTGTGCGCCGTGCCCGGCTCCAGTGGCGACAGCCGTTTGGTGGCCGCCCTGATCGCGATGGGGCATCGCCTGGAGGTCGGCATCGTGGCCGAGGGCGTCGAAAACGCCGAGCAGGCGGCCTTCTTGAAGGCCCATGGCTGCGATGAGGCGCAAGGCTTCCACCTGGGGCGCCCCATCACTGAAGCCGCTTTTGGTGAGCTGCTCGCAGCCCACAGCTTGGCGCACACCGCCCAGATCAGGGGCTGACGCAACAGGCTACCTGCCTACAATCCGGGGCTGCCCCGCCCCTTGCCCCTTTTTGCGCCGCCGATGGCGCGTTTTGTTGTGTCCACTGCCCTGCCCTTGTCCGAGCGTGATCGTCCGCTGCTGGGCACCCTGAACAACGCGTCTTTGGCCGCTCTGGTGCTGCTGGCCCATGGCCTGCTGTGGACGCTGCTGCCTTGGCTGATCAACCGCAGCCTGCCGCTGGACACGCTCGAAGCCCTGGCCTGGGGCCGCGAGTGGCAATGGGGCTACTACAAGCATCCGCCCCTGTCAGGCTGGCTGGCCGAGCTGATGCGCTTTGGGCCTCACGACCTGAGCCTCTACTTGCTTTCGCAGTTGATGGTCGGGCTGGCCCTGTGGGCCAACTGGTTGCTGGGCCGTGACCTGTTGGGCAGCCGCCTGGCCACCGTGGGCTTGATGGCCATGGCCGGCATCCACTACGTGGGCTATTCCAGCGTCGAGTTCAACGCCAATGTGGTCATGTTCCCCATGTGGGCTTGGGGCACGTGGTGTGGCTGGCGCGCGCTGCGCCATGGCGGCATCGGCTGGTGGTTGGGCCTGGGCGTGTGCAGTGGCCTGGGCGCTTTGGGCAAATACGTGTTTTTGCTTTTGCCGGCCAGCTTGTTCCTGTATGCGGTGATCCAACCGCAGGCACGCCCACACTGGCGCACGCCGGGCCCATGGCTGGCCCTGCTGGCCTTTGCGGCGCTGTTTGGCCCGCATGTGCATTGGGCCATGGTGCGCGACTGGCCCACCTTGCACTACGCCTTCAGCCGGGGTCAAAGCGACGAGCTTGCCAAGGCCGGCACGTGGTCTCAAGA
>JAVLFO010000385.1:0-6062 GCA_046052805.1 Aquabacterium sp.
CGCGGCCACACCCATGCCCACCAAGATGCCAGCCCACGCAGCAGCGCCAATGGCACCCCAGCTGCCCGATGCAAACACAGCCATCGTGAAAGCGAAGGCCATCATCAATACCGAGATCAAGGTCAGCTGCCCAGTAACCTCCATGCTGGTGGCGGTCTTGAACTTGGACAGGCTGCTGTTCGTGGTCAAACGCCCGTTGACGAGTTGGTGCACAAGCACGCCCGATTGCTTCTCGCTGCGCATGGTGGCGTACAAGGCTTGGGCCGACTGCACGTCGTCGCGGCTCGGCTTGGTGCGCACCGACATGTAGCCAGTTGGGCGCCCGTTTTCAACCAGCGGCGTGACGTTGGCACGCACCCAGTAGTGCAGGCCGTCTGCGCGACGGTTCTTGACCATGCCAGACCACGGTTTGCCTGAGGCGATGGTCTCCCACATGTCCCGAAAGGCCTCTTCGGGCATGTCGGGGTGGCGGATCATGTTGTGAGGCTGGCCCAACAGGTCTTCGCGGGCGTAGCCGCTGACCTGAATGAAAGCCGGGTTGCAGTAAAGGATGCGGCCCTTGAGGTCGGTGGTGGAGACCAGTGACTCGCCATCCGGGAATGGGTACTCTTGGTCAACCACGGGCAGGTTAGAACGCATGCAGGGCTCCTGGGGCTATCTCGTTGCCGGTTTGGCGAGTTGACAGGACATTGGCGCCTTCCCGTCTATGGCGTCACCGGATGCAAAGCCGATGCACATGGTTGAGACTCTAGACGCCGGGCAACAGATTGAATGGCCGAAGTCGTCCCCTTCCGTGGCTTATTTCGCGCCCATGGCGTCCGATTGGCGCTTAGCGTCGCGCGCAGCCATCGCAGATGCGGTCTTTGGTAACATCCAAAACGGCATGGCCACAACGACTGCCACTTTGTGACACTTCTCAGCGACAGATGACCCCAGAACAACAAGCCGTCTTGCGTTCGGTCCGAAAGCTCGTCGATTTCTGGCGCATTGAGCCCGAAGAGTTGGCTTTTGAGGCGCCGGGGGGCGCAGCGCCACCGCCCGCCGCGGTTGCCCCCGAGCCCGCTGGACCCAAATACAGGCATCCGCGCACTGGCGAGACCTGGGACGGCGAAGGCGGCCAGCCCCCCTGGCTGCGCGAGGCCTTGACCAAACAGGGCTACACGGTCGATGAGTTGCGCATCAACTCGCCGCTGAACGGCGGTCAGGGTCACGCAGACGCCAGCGTCACGTGACTCAAAGGCAAGGGCGGTTGCTCGTCGCACACCACGCGGCATCGCCCCGCTTGTTTTGCCTCGTACAAGGCCCAGTCTGCCGCCGCAACCAGTTGCTCTGAGCGGTGCCTCGGTCCGGGGTACACCATGGCCACGCCAATGCTGCAGCTCAATGGCACTGCCAGTGCCTTGTCCATGACCTCGATGGCGCAGACCGCAGCCAAGGCCCTTTGCGCCACTTCGTGGGCACCCGCCAAATCGGTGTTGGGCATCAAGATGACAAATTCTTCGCCGCCATATCGGGCCACCAAATCGCAGGGTCTGAGCGTGGCTTGACTCAGCGCCGATGCGGCGGCTTGCAGGCAGCGATCGCCGAAGGGGTGGCCGTGGCGATCGTTGATGCGCTTGAAGTGGTCCAAATCGACCATCGCGAGTGCCAGGGGCTCTTGCCGACGGCAAGCGTCTCGCCAGGTTTGGGTCAAACGTTCCTCGAACTTCATTCGGTTGGCCACGCGCGTCAGCGCATCGGTGCGACTGATGGCTTCGAGTTCTGCGGCCCTGCGTTCAAGCAAGAAGTGGGTGCGCTGGCGCTCCCAGTAGTCCTGCCCGACCAGGCGGTACAGCACGCGTGAATACGCAGCCAACAGCACCGTCAGTCCGACGATGGCCATGTTGGTGCTGCCGCCTACAGGCAGTACAGCCAGAGCGGTTGGCCCCAGCGTGCACGGGGCGTAAAGCGCAGGCAGCAAACGGTCGATGGCCACGATCACGGTACCGCCAGCGGTGATGCCCACCGTGCATATCAGCATGAGCCACTTCAGGGTGGGTGCGTCTGGGTCGGTCACGATCAGCGCGCACAGGAGTCCCCAGTAAAGGTGCTGCGCAATTGACAGTGCGCGATACAAGACACGCGTCCGAGTCAGGTCGTTTTTCAGCATGCGCGGTATGCCCGCATGCACGTGCCATCGGATGATCGCGGTTGCCAGCAGCGCCAGGCCGTTACCCCACACGAAGCCGTGGTGGCGTGCCGCGTACCCATCAGCCAGCATCAACACAGGCCAGATGAGGACGTACATCCACAGGCCATAGCGAACACGTGAGACAAGGTCGAGCACGGCCTGTGCTTCATAAGCCGGCGGTAAGTTCGCACCCTCACGGGGTTCAGGCGGGGGCGCTGCTTCGGGTAGGGCGGTTGGCATGTGGCGACAAGAGCCAACCTTGGCCTCAGGACAAGAGGGCAGCGCGACAAGGTGGCACGCATGCTTTCGGCCGCTCAGCGTTGAACTTGAGCCATCTCACTGTTCGCGCGCGGCGGCAGCGGTGGCGAGTTGGCGCAACAGCTGCCTGGTTGGCCGGGTTTGCTGAGGCACAATGTCGCCGTGCTGGCTCCGTGGTGAAATGGATATCACGGACCCCTCCTAAGGGTCAAGTACAGGTTCGATTCCTGTCGGGGCCGCCACCTTGATCAAGCTTTCAGCATCCCCTTGGTCTCAATGAACGCCACCACCTCGGCCAAGCCCTGCTTGGTCTTGAGGTTGGTCATGGCGTAAGGGCGCGTCGGGCGCATGCGCTTGGTATCGGCTTCCATCACAGCCAAGTCCGCCCCGACATAGGGTGCCAAGTCGGTTTTGTTGATCACGAACAGATCGCTCTTGGTGATGCCAGGGCCGCCTTTGCGCGGGATCTTTTCGCCGGCAGCCACATCGATCACGTAGATGGTGAGGTCGCTCAGCTCAGGGCTGAAGGTGGCCGCCAGGTTGTCGCCGCCCGACTCGATGAACACGATGTCGGCGTTGGGGTATTTGGCCAGCATGCGGTCCACGGCTTCAAGGTTGATCGAAGCATCTTCGCGGATGGCGGTGTGCGGGCAGCCACCGGTTTCGACACCCATGATGCGGTCGGGGTCGAGTGCGCCGGCCACCGTCAGCAAGCGTTGGTCCTCTTTGGTGTAGATGTCGTTGGTGATGACGACCAGGTCGTATTGCTCGCGCATGGTCTTGCACAGCATCTCAAGCAAGGTCGTTTTGCCAGAGCCCACGGGCCCGCCCACGCCAACGCGCAGGGGAGGGAGTTTCTTGGTACGGCCGGGGACGTTGTGCAGGTTGCTCATGATCGGAACAGGCGTGAGTATTGGGTTTCGTGCTGAGCACTCAAAATGGCCAGCATGGGGGTGAAGGCTTGGCGCTGGCTGTCGGCCAGACTCAAGGCGTGGTCGATGGCGGCAGGGATCTGGTCGATCAGTGCCTGCAAGATGCGTTGCCCAGCGCTCTGGCCGAGCGGCACCGCTTTGATCGCCGCTTGCACCATGTTTTCTGCCCAACCAAACGCAAAGCTCATCAGCGTCTCTTCAACGAGCTGCGTGCTGACAGGGCTGATGCCAGCGGTGCCGTGAGGCGATGGCAGGCACAAGGCCACGGCCAAGCCAAAAGCGACCGGCCAGGTGGGCGTGGGTTGCAAGGCCGCGCATTGGGCCAGGCGTTGGTCGTCGCGGTGCGTGCTGGCATCGCCTGTGCGGTTGCGCAGCCATTCCACCAATGAGCGGCCCATTTGCTCGGTTTGCAGGCGCAGCTCGGTGGTTTCGCGTGTTTGCGTGACCCATTGGTTGAGCTCGGTCACGCGGTCAAGGTCGCCGCGCGCCCAGGCGCTGACGGCCCTGCTGACCACGGCCAGATCGGCACGGGCCAAGCTCAGGTGCAACTGGTCAACCAGCCAGGCACTGGCCTGCGCCTCGTTGGTGACCCGGCCGGTGTCAATGGCCGACTCCAGCACTTCGGAATAGCTGAAACCACCCACAGGCAAGGCTGGGGATGCCAGCCACATCAACTGCAAGCGTGCGCCGGTGCCAAGGGGCGCGGCTTTGCTCAAAACACGGGGCATGTTGGCTCAATGGTCGTGGTTGCAGCCTGGCCCGTGCACATGCGGCGCGCTCTCGGATTTGATGGCGATGCCAATGGGCTTGCCACGTGCTGGGCTGGCTGCTGGTGCAGCGTGCGTGTGCCCATGATCGTGTCCGCAGCCCGGGCCATGCACGTGGGGCTCGCTCGCCGTGTGGGCTTGATGGCTGTGCGCGTGCTCATCTGCATGGGCATGGGCATGGGCATGGCTGTGCCCACCTGCAGCGTAAGCGCCACCTTCAGGCTCGAACGCCAATTGCGCATCGTTCACCGTCAGGTGCATGGCGCGCAGCATGTCGGCCAGCACGTGATCAGGCTCGATCTTGAGGTGATCGGGTTGCAGCTCAATTTGCACGTGGCGGTTACCCAGGTGGTAGGCGGCGCGAACCAGGTCAAAGGGGCTGCCATGTTGCGTGCAGGGCGTGATCACCATGACGTTTTGGGGCTGAGCGACCACGCGGATCATCGAGCCATCTTCGGCAACGAGCACATCGCCACCGCGCACCAGGGTGCCTCGCGGCAAGAACACGCCCAGGGCACGGCCAGCACTGTCAGTGGCGTCGAAGCGGCTTTTTTGACGCACGTCCCAATCGAGTTCAATGGTGGAGGCGCGCTTGATCAGCACGGGGGCCAGGCCTTGGCCTTGGGCGATGAGTTTGTTGACGGTCAGCATGTGGATGATGTTACGCAAGATTTGTGCGCGGGAGAGGCCCGATCAGCGCCGGTGGTGGCGTCTCAGGGCGGCGGCAAACACCAGGCTCAGCAAAGGCAGCAGGGCCGCCGAAAGCCAGAAAGGCGTTTGTGTACCGTAGCGCTCGATGCCGAATGCCGCCATCGAGACACCCAGGGACTGCCCGACAAAAAATGAGGACGCAAACAATGACACGGCCGTGCCGCGCACCGTCGGGGCCATCTGAGTGGCGTTGGTCTGCAAGGTGTTGTGCATGGCGTAGTAGCCAAGGCCACTGAGGTAGCAGGCCAAGGCGGCCCAAATGGCGGAGGGCGCCACGATCAGCATCAGGCAGGCGCTGGCAATGGCGAAGCCGCCCATCAAGGCCAGACCCACCTCGCCGAATCGCCTGACGAAGTGCTTGGCAAACATCACGTAAGACAAGCCGCCGAGCCCGAAAAACGCCATCAGGGCGCCGGAGGCTGTCAGGCTCAGGCCAAACCTGGTGTGGATGTAGCTGGGCACAAAGGCCAGGGCGCCGAAAATCAGGGCGCCCTCAGCCAACACCACCCATAAGATGGTGCGGGCCCAAGGCGCGCTCAACACGGTGGCGGCCTGACCCAAGATGCCTGCAGGGGCTGCATTGGGCAAAGGCGCGTGGTGTGTGATGGGGTTGCTGCGCGATTCCAGCAGGACGGCTGCGCCGATCAGCGCATAAAGCGCCGCCATGAAGGCAAAAGCGCTTCGCCATCCCAGTGTGTCGGCAAACACGCCACCGATGAACTGTCCTCCGACCACGCCCAAGACCTGTCCGATCAGGAATCTGGCCAAGGTCGGCTGCCGCTCTTCATACGGCACGGTGTCACCAATCCAGGCCATGGCCAGTGGAATGACGCCGGCAGCTGTGACGCCAGTCAACACCCGCCCCACGATCAAGCCATCCAACGACCCTGCCAAGGCGCTCACCAGGCATCCCAATGTGGTCAGCAGGGTGGTGAGTGCAATCAGGCGGTACTTGCCGATGCGGTCGCCGAGGGGCCCAAAGCACACTTGCAACAAGCCATAGGCCATGGCGTAGCCAGACACCACATGCGCGGTCTCACTCGGGGTGCCGCCGAAGGACCGAGCCAGGTCGGGCAGCATGGGGTCGCACAAACGAGTAGATGCGGCGCTGGCAAAAGCCGCCAGCGAGAGCCACATGATGGCCCTGTTGTGGCTGGCAGGGTGGGGGTCTAGGTGCTGTCTCTTATACACATCTGACGCTGCCGACGAATAGCCTTGTGTAGA
>JAVLFO010000386.1:0-4365 GCA_046052805.1 Aquabacterium sp.
TGCGCCAACCACTGGATGCCCCAAGAGGTCAACATGTCTCGCGACATCGCCCTCTGGAAAGATCCCAACGGTTTGACCGAAGACGAGCGCCGCATCATCAAGCGCAACCTCGGCTTCTTCGTGACCGCCGACTCGCTGGCCGCCAACAACATCGTGCTGGGCACCTATCGCCACATCACAGCACCCGAATGCCGCCAGTTCTTGTTGCGCCAAGCCTTTGAAGAAGCGATCCACACCCACGCCTATCAGTACATCGTTGAGTCTCTGGGGCTGGACGAGTCCGAGATCTTCAACGCCTACAACGAGGTCCAGTCCATCCGCGACAAGGACGAGTTCCTGATCCCCTTCATTGCGGCGATCATGGACCCCAACTTCCACACCGGCACCACCGAGACCGACCAGACCTTGCTCAAGTCGCTCATCGTGTTTGCTTGCCTGATGGAAGGTTTGTTCTTCTACGTTGGCTTCACGCAGATCTTGGCCTTGGGTCGCCAAAACAAGATGACCGGTGCGGCCGAGCAGTACCAGTACATCCTGCGCGACGAGTCCATGCACTGCAACTTCGGCATCGACCTGATCAACCAACTCAAGCTCGAAAATCCACACCTGTGGACCAACGAGTTCAAGGCCGAAATCAAGGCCCTGTTCCTCAAAGCCGTTGAACTGGAATACCGCTACGCTGAAGACACCATGCCACGTGGCGTGCTGGGCCTCAACGCATCCATGTTCAAGGGTTATCTGCGATACATCGCCAACCGACGCGCCACGCAAATTGGCTTGGAAGAACTCTTCCCCAACGAAGAGAACCCCTTCCCTTGGATGAGCGAAATGATCGACCTGAAGAAGGAACGCAACTTCTTCGAAACCCGCGTCATCGAATACCAGTCGGGCGGTGCCCTGTCCTGGGATTGATCCACAACAAGCATTTGCCTACGGATCAATCCCACACATGCACCTCCGGCCCACCCCATTCATCACACCGTGCTCAGATCCTAGGGAGCAATGGGTGATGGATCTTTGGGCTGCGCATGGCAGCTCAGTGCTCTTTGCAACTTGATCAAGGAGATCCGTATGGCAACTGCGAAAAAAGTGGCAGCTAAGAAAGCTGCCCCGGCCAAAAAGGCCGTTGTGAAGAAGGCCGCCGCGGCACCCGCCAAAAAGGCTGCCGTGAAGAAGGCTGCACCTGCTAAGAAGGTTGCGGCGAAGAAAGCTGCTCCCGCCAAGAAGGTTGCAGTGAAAAAGGCCGCTCCTGCCAAAAAGGCTGCACCCGCCAAGAAAGCAGCGCCTGCTGCCAAAAAGGCCGCAGTGAAGAAGGCAGCTCCAGCCAAGAAGGTTGCAGTCAAGAAGGCCGCACCAGCCAAAAAGGCCGCTGCACCAAAGGCAGCCCCAGCCAAAAAGGCCGCGCCAGCGAAAAAGGCTGCACCTGCAGCCAAGAAGCCTGCTGCCAAGAAGGCCGCAGCCAAGAAGCCTGCCCCTGCCAAGCCTGCCCCTGCGCCCAAGAAGCCTGCAGCCCCTGCGGCAAAGACCACGCTCAGCCCACAAGCTGCTTGGCCTTTCCCCACGGGCAACAAGCCCTGAGGCTCAGCTTGAGAAGCCAGCTCGCTGGCATCTCATGGCAAGACTCCAACCCGGCCCAGCGCCGGGTTTTTTCTTGTGCTTACCATTCCGCAAACAACAAGCCTTGCACCATGAGCAAACCCCCGCCCGCTGTGAGGTGGCCTTGCCTGCGCGTTGACGGCCAAGGTGCTACCGCAAGGTCCGTGCTCGACATCAGCGTCTCACCGAACGCCAAGCGCACCGAGGTCGTGGGCTGGCATGACGGCGCATTGCGTATTCGCCTGGCGGCGCCTCCAGTCGATGGTGCAGCGAACGAGGCGCTGCGCAAATGGCTGGCCAAAGCACTGGGCCTGCCGCAATCAAAGGTCGCGCTCATGCGAGGTGCCAGCGGACGTCGCAAGCAATGGTTGATCGACGCGGAGGCCACCCATGTAGAGGGTTGGCTGACACAACAAGCCGCATTGCAAAACGCCGACCCAGATCCCGAAAGTGAGTGACCGCAGCCCCCTTAACTGAGCGCTACCCCCGACACCCTGGCCTCGCTAAAGTGACACACAGCGCTGGAGAACAAGCCCCAACCAGCCAGCCCACACAGGGCCACAAGCAGTCACTGGGGCTGGAGCGAGCCGAGCATGTCCCACGATCACACCCCACAGCCCACCACCGAGCAAATGCGCGAAGTGCAGGCGGCGTTGTTCAACCTGCGCGATGGCCTGATGAACCTGAAGATGTCACTGCAAGAACTGGCCTTCATGAGCGACGAAGCCGGCCAGGAGCAAGCACGTTGCGCTGCCAACGACCTCTTCAGCCGTCTGCGCGGCTGACTGCATCAGAACCACATCCGCTGCAGCATCCGCTGCTTGTCCAGCCATTGGTGCTTCAGCGCACCCAGGATGTGCAGCGCGAACAGGACGTAAAACACCGTGGCCAGCCACTCGTGCGCCTCGCCAAAGAGGTCGTGGAGGTGCTCTTTGAAGCCCGGCTCCTGACCCATCACCCACGAAATGCGGGGCCATGGCACCACGCCAAAAAGGCTCATGGGGTGCGTTGCAGCGTCTTTCCACGCCGAGTCGTGCAGCCAGCCTGACAAAGGCAGGCCCAGCATCAAGGCATACAAAGCGATGTGGCCCAAGTGCGCGCCCATGCGCTCCAACTTGGACATCTCGGTCGGCAATGCCGGCGGACGGTGGCCCAAGCGCCACAAAACCCGCAGTACAAAAAATCCCAAGACCGTGATACCAATTGACTTATGAGTGTCAATGGCAAAGCGCACATGCTCATCGGGGAGTTCGTCGACAATCCATGCCAGAACGATGTTGGCCAGCATGAGCGCCGCGATGATCCAGTGCAGCGCCACTGCGATGCGGGTGTAGCGGTTTGTGTTTTCCATGGTCGTCCTGAGGAGCTGGGGGCGCGTTTGTGCTTGATTTGGTCACGCGCGAATCCCCAAGCATAGCCAAAACCGAAGCCAAAAATGACGACCACTCTCCACGACGTGCTGCTGCCCGCACTCCACCGCACATCGCCCAGATACACGCAAGAGCCGTTGTCATGGCGCAGCGTCGGCATTCACGCAGCAGGTGTGCTGTTGTGGGCAGGTCTGCTCTGGTCAAGCCTGCAACAACAAAGCATCGGCTCGTGGGCCATTGGCATTGCCTATGTATCCTATGACACGGCACTGCTGCTGTTCGTGGCCTGGCACACACGGCATTTGGGCGGACTGGGCACGGCGCCATCGCCCAAGCCAGATGCAAAGCACTCACAGACCGAGCACACCAAGCCGTCGGTGGGGGTGATCGTCGCGGCCCACAACGAAGCCGCGGTGTTGCCCATCACACTGCAAGCGCTGCTCATGCAGACCGATGCAATCGACCAGATCGTCATTGCCGACGATGGATCCAGCGATGGCACCGATGCGCTCCTCACACAACGCTATGGACTGACCCCACCTTCCCTGGGCCAGTTGAGCACTCAGAGCCAGACGCACCCACGCTTGTTCTGGCTGCGCCTGCCGCACGGCGGCAAGGCCAGAGCACTCAACACGGCGCTGCAAACCATCCGCACCGACACGGTCATGACGGTCGACGGTGACACCTTGCTGGATCCGGGCGCCGTGGCGGCCGTGCGTGAGGCTTTCTCCCGTGAGCCCGAGTTGGTGGCAGTCACCGGCGTGATCACCCCCGTCTGCAACGACACCCTCAGTGGCCGCACGCTGCAATGGTTTCAGACCTACGAGTACATCCGCAACTTTCTGTCGCGCCACGCCTGGATGCAACGCGATAGCCTGCTGCTGGTGTCCGGCGCTTTTGCCACGTTCCGACGCAAGGCTGTGCTGACCGTCGGAGGCTTCGACCCCGACTGCCTCGTGGAGGACTACGAGCTCATTCACAGGCTGCACCGCCATGCACGCAACCACGGCCTGGACTGGCGCGTGCGCGTGCTGGGCAAGGCACAAGCTCGCACCGAAGCACCCAGCGATGCGATGGCCTTCCTGCGTCAACGTCGTCGCTGGTTTGGTGGATTTTTGCAAACGCAGTTTTGGTACCAAAGCATGGTGGGCAACAAAGCCTACGGCGACCTTGGAACCAAGATGCTGGTGGTCAAAGCCATCGACACCTTGCAGCCCTTGTACGGCCTCACCGCGTTCATTTTGTTGTTGGGCTATGCTGGCACAGGACGTTTGGCGCTGGCCGGCGCGGCACTGAGCGTGATTGGCACCAAACTCCTCGTCGACTTGGCCTTTCACCTTTGGTCGATCCGGCTTTACCGCCGCTGGGTGGGTGACAGCGGCCGCGCGAGCGTCGTTCA
>JAVLFO010000387.1:0-3907 GCA_046052805.1 Aquabacterium sp.
GGGTCGGGCATGCTGTATTTGATCCGTGTGGTCGATCTGGCCAGCTTGAACCGCGTGTTGGGGCACCGTCGCACCGATGGCTTGTTGCAGCGTCTGGGTGTTGTCTTGACCGAGGTGTCGGCTGGCGTCGTGGGCGCCTCAAAAGGGCGGCTCAATGGGGGGGACTTTGCCGTGTGCTTGGGTGTGGGCGATGCGCCCATGCCTTTGGCCGAGCATTTTGCCGAGGCCGTGCGCAGGGCGTTCACCGAACAGGGGGCGAATGCCTCGGTGGTGGTAGGCGCGGTGCATTGGTCTCGTGGCATGCCTTTACAGCAGGTGCTGGCAGCGGCTGACTCGGCTTTGGCCCGCGCTGAAAGCCGTGGCGCCTTTGCGGTCGAGGTCACCGAGCTGGATGTGGTGGCGCCGCCGGTCTTGGGTGAAGACGAGTGGCGCTTGCGCCTCAACGCGGTCTTGCAAGAGCGCCGGGTGCAACTGATGCGTTACCCCGTGGTCGATCTGAACATGCACTTGGTGCACCACGAATGTCCCTTGCGTTTGCAGCTGCAGCGCGATGGCGAGTTTGAAGCGGCCGCCCAGTGGTTGCCCATGGCCCTGCGCTCGGGTTTGATCTCGCAAATCGACGAGCTGGCCGTGTCCTTGGCTTTGGATGAAATCACGCGCGACCACCAGCCGCGTGGCGTGAACATTTCGCCAGCGTCGTTGGCCGACAGTGGCTTTGTGCCGCGCTTGCGGGCGCGCCTGGCCGCAGCACCCTTGGCCGCGCACCAGCTGTGGCTGGAGGTGGCTGAGAGCGCCGCGGTCGAGCGTTTCGATCTGGTGCGCGAGATGTGCAAGCAGTTGCGGCCCATGGGCGCGCGCATTGGCCTGGAGCACGCGGGTGAGCGCCTGACGCGCATTGAGTTTTTGTTCGAAGCAGGGCTGGACTACGTCAAGCTGGATGCTTCGGTGGTGCAGGGTGTGGCGCAGGACGGCCCGCGTGCGGCCTTTGTCATGGGCACGGTCAGCATGCTCCATGGCCTGGGTTTGAGTGTGTACGCCGAAGGCGTCACAGAAGCGGCCGACATCACCGAGCTGCGTCAGTGCGGCATTGATGGTGTGACGGGCCCAGCGGTTCGCCTGCCAACTTGACGTTGCGCTGAGCCTGCCCCCTCTTGTCGATCGTCCAATGAGAACGGGGGCGGCTCTCTCGAGCCGCCCCCGATTGCGTGGTCACCCTTGCGGGATCAGTGGTCGACGAGCAACTTGCTTTGGGCCATCAAGTTGGCAATGACGGTCGCATCGGATGTGTGACCCGCTGTCAAGTCGAACCCTGTCACGACGATCTTCTGGTCTTCCGCGCCGGGCTGGTAGCCGTTGGCGAACCCACCGTTGGAGCTGACGTGAACGATGGTGTCGGCACCAGACTTTTCAAAGTGCAGGTAGTTGGTGAGGTTGGCGCTGCTCTCGCCTTGCAGCAGGTCACGCAGGTCCAGCACATCGCCACCCGACGAAGCCGAGGCATTGTTGAAGTTGGTGATGGTGTCGACGGCTGCTTTGCCGGCTTCACCCGCATCTGCCAAGCTCCATTTGAAGACATCGGCATGGCCATAGTCTGAACTGCCGTGTCCCGACAAGGCGTTGTTGCCCTGTCCACCGAGCACCACGGTGTTGTTGACGTTGCTCACGTCAACGGTCAAGGTGGCGCTGCTGGACTGGCCGACGTCATTGGTGATGGTGTAGGTGAACACGTCTTTGCCAAACGCAGCGCTGCCGTTGTTCAGGGCAATGGTCGCGGCCGCATTGGCATCCACGTCGTAGGTGTAGCTGCCATCGGCGTGCATCACCAAGTTGCCATACTGTCCGTGCACGGTGGTGTCGAGCCCACCGTTGGCCGAGGTCAGGTCGCCGGCAGCGATGCCCGACACCGAGAACGGCGAGCCGCTGGCGTCGTGGTCCTGGCCTGCCGCGCCCGAGGTCACGTCACCCGTGATGTGGCCGCTGGTGTGCCAGCTGGTCGCAATCGGCACTTCCGATGTCATGCCGTAGATGGACGCGCCCACATTGATGACCTTGCCCGTGTCCTCGGTGACGCCTGTCGAGAGGTTCACGTCATAGACATGGCCGGCGCTGGTCACGGCGTAGATGTGGCCTTCAGCGCCCACGGTCAAGCTGTAGCTGTCGCATGGGATGTTGGCCATGACCGTGGTCTTGCCGGTGGTCAGGTCCATCTTGACGAGATGACCTTCGCTGTTGGACTCGTAGGCCGTGTTGCCGATGATGAGGATGTCACCGATCGAGCAGGTGCCGAACGTGCCCACCTTGGTGGCAGCGCCTGTGGTGGTGGAGAGCTTGTAGAGGCTGCCATCACCGCCGCCGGCGTACAGCTGGCCGTTGGCGTCAGAGGCCATGGAGTACAGGCAAATGCCCGACTTGCCAATCAAGGTGCTGGCGGCTGTGTTGGGGTTGATGCTGTAGAGCTGTCCATCCAGCGTGACGCCGTAGAGCTTGCCACTGCTGGTGGCGGCCACGTCGCCGAACACACGCCCCGTGTCACCAATTTGGTAATGCGCGCCGGTGGTGGGGTCGAGCTTGCCGAGGTGTCCGCACGAATCAACGTAGTAGTTGGCGATGGTTGTGGCCACCGAGGTGCTGCTGAAGTTCGATGTCGTGCCATAGATGGCCGCGTGGACGTCCAGGGTGGTACCTGTGGCAATCGAGACGCCGGTGCTGAGGTTGATGTCGTAGACCGCACCGACGCTGGTGATGGCGTACACGTGCCCGTCAACGCCGGGTGTCAAGCTGTAGCAGTCGCATGGGATGTTGGTCACCACCGATGTCTTGCCGGTGGTCATGTCCAGTTTGATCAGGTGGCCGCAGCTGCTGGACTCATAGGCGTTGTTGCCAATGATGAGGATGTCGCCAGCGGATGGCTCGCCAAACGAGCCCACCTTGGTGGCCGCGCCCGTGGTGGCCGAGACCTTGTAGAGCCCGCCGTCTGCGCTGCCTGCAAACAGTTGGCCGTTGGCGTCGTTGGCCATGGCGATGAAACCCACCCCCGCGGCGCCGATGTACTTGCTGGCCGCCGTGACGGGGTCAACGCTGTAGAGCCGACCGTCGAGCGTGACACCATAGAGTTTGCCGTCGCCAGTTTGGGTGATGTCGCCAAACACCTGACCGGTGCGGCCAATCGTCAGCATCACACCCGTGGCCGGATCCAGCTTGCCCAAGTTGCCCGACGAGTCGGTGTAGAAGTTGGCGATGTTGGCTTGCACCGTGGTGTTGACCACCTCGGATGTGGTGCCATAGATCGAGGCGCCGACGCAGATGGTGCGGCCCGTGTCGGTGCTGCCACCCGTGGCCAGGTTCACGTCGTAGACACGGCCTGCGCTGGTGATGGCGTAGATGTGTCCCTCAGCACCTTGCGTCAGGCTGTAGCAGTCGCAAGGGATGTTCGCCACCACGGCCGTCTTGCCCGTGGTGAGGTCGATCTTGACGAGGTGACCCGCGCTGGTCGACTCGTAAACGGTGTTGCCCACCACCATGATGTCGCCGATGGTCGACTCGCCACTGAGGGTGCCGGCTTTGGTCGCCGCCCCCGTGGTGGTGGAGAGGGTGTAGAGCTTGCCGTCGGTGGCCGCCGCGTACAGGTGGCCGCTGGCGTCTGATGCCAGGGTGTAAACACACAGCCCGGTTGCGCCGATTTGGGTGCTGGCGCCGGTCTCTGGGTTGATCGAGAACAGCACACCCGCCAGCGAGACACCGTACAGCGTGCCGTTGGGGGCCATGGCGATGTCGCCAAACACTTGGCCCGTGTAGCCGATCACGACGTTGGCGCCCGTGGCTGGGTCCAGCTTGCCCAGGTAGCCACAAGAGTCGACGTAGTAATTGCCGCCTTGCAGGTTGCCGATGCTCACGCTGACTTCGTCGT
>JAVLFO010000388.1:0-3272 GCA_046052805.1 Aquabacterium sp.
ATGGCTGCGGGCGACGAGATCCGCTACGACACCGCCGTGGTGCACCGCGACGGCAGCCGCGTGCCGGTGGAGTTCATCGTGCGGACCCTGCTCGTGCAAGGCCACGCCCAGCGCATGACCATCGTGCGCGACATCCGCCCCTGGCTGGAGGCGCAGGCCCGCATCCACCACCTGGCCCACCACGACGCGCTGACCGGCTTGCCCAACCGCGCGGCCTTCACCTAACGCGCCAACGACCTGTTGGCCCGTGCGCGCACCGAAGGCCGTCCGCTGGCTCTGCTGTTCCTGGACCTGGACCACTTCAAGCGCGTGAACGATTCGCTGGGGCACCCCGTGGGCGACATGCTGCTGCAGACCGTGGCCGGCCGCATCACCGCCACGCTGCGCGAGGCCGACCTCGTCTCCCGCTTCGGCGGAGACGAATTCGTGCTGCTGCTGCACGGCGATGCCAGTGAAGTGGCGGTGGCCGAAGTCGCCTCCCGGCTGCTGACCGCGGTGGGCGCGCCGCTGGACGTGGAAGGCAGCGCCATTTCGGTCACGCCGTCCATCGGCGTGGCGCTGTTCCCGGAGCACGGCAGCAGCGCGGCGGAACTCATCAAGCACGCCGACACCGCCATGTACCGCGCCAAGGCCCGGGGCCGCGCCGGCTTCGAGTTCTTCCACCCGGCCATGGCCGAGGCCGCACGCGCCGAACTGGCCATGGAAAGCCGCCTGTTGCAGGCCGTGCGGGATGGCGAATTCGTGTTGCACTACCAGCCGCAGTTGCGTGTCACGGACGGCGCACTCATGGGCGTGGAAGCCCTGATCCGCTGGGCACACCCGGAGCTGGGCCTGGTAGGCCCTGACCAGTTCATACCCCTGGCGGAAGCGCGCCGCCTGACCTTGCCCATCGGGCAGTGGGTGCTGAACACCGCGCTGGCCCAGGCGCGGCGCTGGGAGCAGGCCGGCCTGCTGAAGGTGGCCGTGGCCGTGAACGTGAGCCCGCTGCAGTTCCGCAACCCCGGGTTCGGCGCGAGCATCGAGAAGGTGCTGGCCGACAGCGGTGCAACGGGATCCATGCTGGAACTGGAGATCACCGAAGGCATGCTCATGCAGGATACGGCCGAGATCCTGCCCGTGCTGATGCGGCTGCGGGCCCTGGGTGTGCGGCTGGCCGTCGATGACTTCGGCACCGGCTACACCTCGCTGCGCAACCTGCAGCGCCTGCCCATCGACCGTTTGAAGATCGACCGCGGCTTTGTCGAAAGCCTGCCGGCCGATGGCGGGTCTGCCGCCATCGTGCAGTCCATCATCCAGCTCGGCCGTGGCCTGGGCTTGCAGGTGCTGGCCGAAGGCGTGGCCACCCTGGCCCAGCGCGAGCAGTTGCTGGCCCAGGGCTGCGAGGTGCAGCAGGGCCGGCTGGAACTGGAACCCGTGCCTGCTGAAGTCTTCGAGGCCTGGCTGCGCGCGCGCCAGGGCGGCGCGTTCAGCCCTTCTTCGCGGCCTTCTTCGGCCGCACCCAGCCCGGCAGGGTGACCTGCTTGGCGCGGGCCACGGTCAGCTGGCCGGCCGGCGCGTCCTTGGCAATGGTGCTGCCGCCGCCGATGGTGGCGCCGTCGCCCAAAGTCACGGGCGCGATCAACACGCAGTTCGAGCCCACATGCACATCGGCGCCGATCACGGTGCGGTGTTTGTTGGCGCCATCGTAGTTGGCCGTGATGGCACCGGCGCCATAGTTGACGCGCTCGCCCACGGTGGCATCGCCCAGGTAGGCCAGGTGGTTGGCCTTGGCACCCTTGGCCATCGTGCTGTTTTTGACTTCCACAAAGTTGCCGATGTGCACCTCGTCGCCCAGCTGCGCACCGGGGCGCAGGCGCGCAAAGGGGCCGATCAAGGCGCCCTCGCCCACCGTGACGCCTTGCGTGTCGCCATCGATGTGGGTGAAGGGGTGGATGACCGTGCCCTTGCCGATGCGGGCGTTGCGGATGACACAGTTGGCGCCAATCTTCACTTCGTCACCCAAAGTGACGCAGCCCTCGAACACGCAGTTGACGTCGATGTCGACGTCGGCGCCGCACTGCAAGCTGCCGCGCAGGTCAAAGCGAGCGGGGTCGGCCAGGCGCACGCCTTGTTCCATCAAACGATGGGCTTGGGCGCGCTGAAAGCGGCGCTCCAAGTCGGCCAATTGCAGCGGGCTGTTGACGCCCAACACCTCGACTTCATCGCGCGGCTGCGCAGCCACCACGCCAACGCCATCTTGCTGCGCAAAGGCCACCACATCGGTCAGGTAGTACTCGCCCTGGGCGTTTTTGTTGTCCAGGCGGGCCAGCCATTGCTTGAGCTGGGCGGTGGGCGCGGCCATCACGCCGGTGTAGACCTCGCGGATGGCGCGCTGCGCCTCGGTGGCATCTTTGTGTTCGACGATGGCCAGCACCTTCTGGCCGGAGGCATCGCGCACGATGCGGCCGTAACCGGTGGGGTCTGGCAAATCGATGGTGAGCAAGGCCAGGTGCTGACCAGCGCAGGCGTTGATCAAAGCCTGCGCGGTGCTGGCTTCGATCAGGGGTGTGTCGCCATTGAGGATCAGCGTGATGCCCTCATCGGGCAACACCGGCACCGCTTGTTGAACCGCGTGCCCCGTGCCCAGCTGAGGCTCTTGGCGCACGAACTGCAATGGCGAGTCAGCGAAGGCCGCTTGCATGTTGGCCTCGACAAGCTCGGCACCGTGGCCCGTGATCACGACCTGTTGCTGCGCTTGCAGGCTGGCGGTGGTGCCAATCACATGCGCCAGCATGGGCCGCCCGGCCAGCTTGTGCAGCACCTTGGGCAAGGATGACTTCATGCGGGTGCCTTTGCCCGCGGCCATGATGACGATGGAAAGCGACATGCGATACCTGTGTGTTGGATTCAAGGATTGTCGGGTGAGATCGTGACAGTCACTTCACGAGGGCCAGCGGCCGGCACCGGGAAGCCATCGAGCGCCGCCGCGCACAGTGGCGCCAGCAAGCGGGCATCGAAACCACCGACGCGCTCGTGCACCGCGTGCGTTTCGTACAGCACCTGCTTGCCTTGGAGGTCACGCACCAGCACATCGAGCTGGGCGCGCACGCGAGGCAGGTCGGCACCTGGCGGGCCGAACGGGCCCCAGGGGCCCCATGGGCCGGCGTGCGACAAGCGGCCATACGGTCCATAAGCCCCATACGCACCATGTGGCCCGAAGGGCGGCCAAAACGGGTCGTAGCGCATGCGCGTGTCGACACTCACCGCCGCAGTCAGCTGAACCGACACATCGG